>CAYREE010000102.1:0-8536 GCA_964423225.1 uncultured archaeon
GTAAAAACTATCGCCGCGGAATGTCAACAGGGAAAGCTCTCCATCGAAGATATCAATCCACAATGGTTGGTCAAATACTATAGTAGTCTGGAGACGATACTGTCGGAAAACCGTGGTAGAATCGGGTATGTGAACATCCCAGTCCAATCAGGATCTGACAGGATCCTAAAACTCATGAAAAGACCATATAAGATTAATGAGGTCGTAGAGTATCTAAAAAAACTAGGTGCTAAAGTCCCAGGATTGAGGATCTACACCCATATTTTGGTTGGTTTCCCAACTGAAACAGAGGAAGAATTCAAGTCTAGCATGGATCTTATCAGAAAAAATAGTTTTTCCTCGATAATGCACTACAAATATTCAGACAGACCAAATACAGAATCATCTGGTATGACAGGGAAGGTCGGATGGATTACAAAGCGGATTAGATACTGGAAGATGCAGAGGCTACTTGATGAGCTAAAGATACCATCGATAAAGACTTGAAATGAGTGTTAATTAGCATATTATGCCAATAATTTAGTACATGACAGAAAAACATATGAAAGCATATCCAACCATTAGGTTGGTTATTAATCCTAAAGAAGCACGAAAGACTGATAATCCAGTTGAGTTGAAAGGTGGTTTAGACTTCAGGCTGATTGAAGACAGGGGATTGGAGGTAGTCGAACTTGATCCAAGGGATGCTCGAATTGAAGACTGGAGAATTCGCCATAAAAAGGATTTGCCACCGGATGGGACCTTGATTGGCCAAGCCCTCGTCCACCTACCGAATTATCATGAACGTTCCACAAACTTTGCTGTCGAAGTCGTCTCAGGAGGGCTTCCAACCAAAGAAGAATACGCTATGAGGGAAAACCTATTGTCAAGAATAGGTGATCCAACACTCGGCCTAAGAGCTACGATAGGGGCTACGGTTAAGGGTATACGAGACTTAACAGCTACAAGTGATGTCACAATATCATTAAATATGCAAACTCCGTTAACAGTGGATGGGGGAAGCATCTATTATTATTATACGAGCGAAGGCAGACTCTATAGGCGTACTATAGCTACGGGTGGAGATTCAAATATCGTCAAGTCTATTCTTGGATCCTCTGAAGCCCTGAATATAGAACCGAATCCCCAGGACGAAAAGATTGTAGGTAAAGATAGGAAGAATATGTGCATCTTCCCGTTGAACATACTTTCTAGAGGCGGTCAGACAAACATTATAGGATGCATACAATTGTTGAATGATGATGGTAAGGATGTCAGTGAAACAGACATCAATACAGTAAAAGCTGTTTCTGGCCCTATTGCAGTTGAAATATTAAAGAAGCAGATGCTGGTGGAAGATCCTATTTCCGGGGCCCGAGATAAGAGAAATTTTGAGTCAAGGACGAGAGAGCATATTATTTCAAACCTTGAGAGCCCGGAATCGCTTGTCTTTGCGATAAGCGACCTTGACAGATTTAAAGATCATATCGTCTCTCCGTTTGGACATGTATCTGCAGGAAGTGTGATACGACAGTACGTGTCTTTAGCCAGGAAGATCCTGGGAGATGATGGAGTAATAGGCGCTTATGGTGGGGATGAATTCACATTCGTCATGTGGGATGGAATAACTTCAGGTATGGAAAGACTTGAAGGTATTCGAGAGGCGGTTGAAAAACATAGTTTTACTGTGACACTGCCAAAGGAGAAAAAAGATTTGATTGTGGTGGGGAATCATATAGGGCTTTTAAAGGTGCGTGAGGGAAGGAATAGGATAGTCGTTACTGAAGATACTCATATGCAGGAGACAGAAGACAAGATATTAATCGGTCTTCCTCCAGGAACATTAACAACAACAATAGGTGTTTCAAATATGGTGGAAGCCCATGACCTGGAAGATGACCCAACCAAAATATACTTGACGCTATTGGAAAGAAGCCTGGACCGTCTAAACACATCTAAACACAGGGATAGGAGAAACAGGACGATATATGACGGGCCATAAGATAAAGACTATGCTACTTTTACACGTCTAGGTGACTTATCAACAACATTCTCGACTCGTTTAGGAGTGCCTGGATACGGATCCATACGTTCTAACTTATCATTGCTTCCCGAAGTCCTCTGTCTTTCCCTCTGTTTTTTCTCTCTTGCCAACTGATCCCCATAGCTTTCCTCTAAGCAGACCTTGGATTCATCGATCTCAGTGATCCCTGCCTTCCTGAAAGTCTGACGATACTGTCTAATCTGACGTTTATACTCACTCATGGAACTTGCAATAACATGTCTCCCAGGTAGATCCCCAACCACGTTCAGACCATGCTTTTCACCGAAGACTTTCAATGATTTGGCAATAGTTATCCGCCAGTTGTCTGGAGAGTCCGGGAATAAACCAGTTAGGGGTGATTGTTCTCCCTCACCTGCCTTATACATACCCTGGATATTGTTGATGTGAAGCTCATTGACACCATTGTTATCAACCATATAGAATCCATAAGTGACTAATGTCCTTTCATGATCGTTTCTGATATTCAATTGGATAACACATTCAGGATGTACTTCATTCAACTCAAAATCCAGTATATTTGGTTTGACTTGAGCCTGCATACCAGGCAACTCCTCAGCCTTATACTTATTTGCAAGCTCAATATTAGCCCTGATATTATTCCTAGCCACAACTATAGGCTGGTCTCCGAACGCCCTATCAGCGTTACCAACAATCTTTTGCCCTAGAGCATCAAGCCTTTGATACTCGCTTGCAACTATAGTGTGCAGATCCCATAAGTCCACGATTATTATTGGGAATGGATGATAGAAAAACATCATTATCCAGTTTTTTTCAGTTAAAACACATGTGTTTTAGTGACTATTCGATTTGCTTTTATAGGGGCTGGAAACGAGGAGAACCTCTCTATCAGATATCTCGCATCCGCGGTTGAAAAAGCAGGGTATAAGTCAAGGATTATCGCATGTTCAAACGAATCAGAATTCAATAAAGTCATTAAAAAAGTCTCCAACTTTAAACCCCAAGTAATCGGTATTTCAATAGCATTTCAATCCCTATCAGACACATATTTCAAATTGATTGGCGAATTAAGGAAAAATGGTTTTATAGACCATATTATCATAGGAGGGCATTTTCCAACATTTGACTACAAACAGATACTGGAATCCTATCAGAGTATTGACAGTGTCTGCCGTTTTGAAGGCGAGACAACCGTCATCGAATTAGGTGAGCATATCGAAGAAAAAAGAGGATTAGACGAGGTCGTGAACCTCGTATACAGGTCTGAAGACGGTTTACACATGAATCATGTCTCAGGTTGTTTCCCAGACCTTGACAACCTTGCATTCCCGAAACGGGATGAAACAGACCAAGTCCGGCTTGGCGAGCATTTCGCAACCCTTGTGACAAGTAGAGGATGCTGGCATTCATCCTGTCTTTACTGTAGTATCGGAGCATTCCATAGGGAAAAAAGCTCAAAGTTTGCATTAAGGAGTCCGGACAATATAGCAAGCGAGCTAGGATCATTATACAACAAAGGCTACAGACTCTTCCAGTTCCACGATGATAACTTCATGCTTGACAATAAAAGAAAGACTATATCAAGAGTAGGGGAATTAAAAAAATCCTTTCTCAAAGAAGGCATCAGAATAGAAGATACTGCCTTCCTCATAAAGGCGAGGCCTGACGTAGTCGATAAAAATGTCGCGGATACCCTATCGGATCTTGGAGTAGTAGGTGCTTTTCTAGGAGTTGAGAACGCCAGTCAAACAGGATTAAAATCCTTGATAAGAAACGCAAGCCCAGATGATATCCATGACGCAATTGACTCATTACGATCAAACGATATCTCCGTAACATATAACCTCTTGATATTCCATCCCGACGCAGTAATGGAGGAGATAGATGATAATATTAGTTTCATCAAAGAAAACTTAGACAATCCATTTGATTTCGGAAGAGCAGAAGTCGTTGCAGGATCACCCCTTGAATCCAAATTGAAGAAGGAGGATAGGTTATTAGGTGTCTGGCCCCACTGGAATTATGAGATCAAGGACGAGGTTGTTGAAAGGATGTTCAAGATAAATCATTTATGCTTCAGACATCCTGAATCAGGGTATTCAAGGCTTGCACAGTCGACTATTGCATTATCATATCAAGCCCATACAATGAGAAGGCTCCACCAAGGTAGGATTTCAGAAAAGTATTACAAGAAAAGTGAGAAACAAATCATAAAGACGAATAGATTCATCCTCAAGGCATTGGTTAGATTATATGATCTTGCCTCATCAAGGATCGATGAAGATGATGTCGACGAGTTTAGACAGGATATCCATGATAGTTGCCGCAATCTCACCGTGGATACTGAGGGATTATCTCATAAACTAAGGCGGATACAGACTGCAGACAAGATATTCTCAAAACTAAATGTTAGAGAAAACCTACATGAAAACCGGATTATAGAGGCATTACTCGGTTTTTAAACATATTTATACATCTGTATTAAATTAGGATATGTGGATATAAAGAAGTTTTTCATGCCCAATGTTTTCAAGGTTTATCTGACACTTCTTGGATTTCTACCAGTCACAGCAATAACGATTTCAGTAACAGAATATTCAATCCTAACAACCCAGATCCTAGTATGGATGATTTTAAGCTGTATTATGTTTCCAGTAACATATCTGGTAGCATGCATCCTCAACTATATTCTTGAAAAAACAGATAAGAGATGGGTGAAGATCCTAGTTCTCGCGGTTGCAACAGTATTGACGCTCGGTGCCACATTGATACTGTTTCTTATACTCAACAGGCCGCCAATAGTCTGCGATCCAGTCCATGATCCGATGGTATGTGATCCAGTACACGAACCATTCATCGAGAATACGAGATACACTGGATTGTTTGGCACAGTACCCGCTATAACGAAAAAACAAGAGGGTAATATCTCAAGGTTAAAAAAACAGATACTGGATTGATTCATATCATTGCTTCTTGGTGTAACAGGTAAATTGTCTAAGCTGACGTTTATACTCGCTCATTGAACTTGCAATAACATGTCTTCCTGGTAGCTCGCCTACCACCTTCAGACCATGTCGTTCACCGAATGCTTTCAATGATTTGAGTATATCAGGGTATGTGTTTTTTTGAAAATAATAAACGTATTTTATCTAAGAGATCAAGATCCCTATCTTTTACTGCAGTCAGGAAGACAAAGAAAAAATGTATTATATAACCGACTGGAGGAAGTTTCCACACTATTTTGCTATCAGTTAGGATAATATGGATTTTTTTAGGTAACAGGGGTATTAAATCATATAGCGTTTGGTATCTAAGGAGTGTTCGCCTATTTTTAATATAATTCCCTTTACGGAAATAACTATTAGTTCCTTCATTTATCCCATCAACATCATTCTTAGAGAGTATACCCGCATCCATACCCTTTTGAATTATTGATGTGTTTGGATAATATGTCAACCAGTAAGTGGAAATATAGTCAGGAGATAGTTCTCTTAAAAAAACCACTCCGTCTTCATATTCTTGTTTAGTTTCAGTTGGAAGTCCAAAAATTATCTCTACACTGACCTTTATATCATTCTTCTTGCAGATATCCACGGCAGAAGCCACTTGTTCATTAGAATAATGTCTATTACATATATCATCCCTTACACGCTGAGAAACGCTTTGTAATCCGAATATTATGTGATAGCAACCAGCATCTTTTAACAGTTTAATCTTTTCCTCTGACGCTATTTGAAAGTGGAAATAGACTGTAAAAGGTATTCCCACTTCTTTCTTATATTTCTCAGCGAATTCATTCAACCAGTCCAGTTCATATGGAAAAACCTCATCTTGAAATGTCACATAAGATATTTTATTTTTTTTCTTTGCCTGCTTTAATTCCGCAATAACATTATCAACACTACGCATTCTACGGCTAGCATACCCTTTGTAGATATTCTTAAGTACGTCATTGCAGCAAAATGTACAAGAGAAGGGACATCCTCTACTAGAAGTAATGGAATAACACCCATTTTTTAATGCAGGTATTTTATCGTAAAAAAGCTGTTTATCAGGGAATGGTAGGGAATCCAGATCAGAGATCAATGAGGCATGTGAATTTCTAAATATTCCCTCGTCTGTTTTAAAATCAATTCCATTAATCTTCGTGTCTATTGTTCCTTTTTCCATACTGGATAATAATTCAATAAATGACTCTTCACTCTCACCTAATGCAATCATATCAACACTTGGATTCGAAAGGACAATGTCGGGTATAGTTGTTGGATGTATTCCTCCAAAAATAATTGGAATATCAGTTTTTTTTTCTTTAATTTTAAATGCTACGTCTAAACACCAACGATAATTATGAGTCATACATGAAAAACCGATTATGTCAGGACCCCATTCAATGACTTTTTTCACTAGTTTATCTCGTATATCACACCTTTTCTGTAAGAAGTCGATCTTTAGAAAGATACCGCCTCCAAAGGTCTGTGGATCGAAAAAAAGTTTGACATCATGTCCCTTTTCCTTAACGACAGAACTCAGATATTCAATCCCCAAAACTGCCTGTCCACTCACGATAAAAGCAACTTTCATCCTGTTACAACACTTCATATAATTTTAATTGGTGATTTAAAAAAAAGTATGTTACATACTTTACATAGTATATATGAGTTATTGTTCAATCTCTTGATTGGTTTCTTTCTAATAAAAATATATTCATACAGGCTTATTAGAGGGAATAGATTAAAGCAATGATATGATTGATCATCCACCATCGCAGTACAGCATCCCGTCGCCAGGTTTTCCAGGTCCAGTGAGGAGTTCCATCTGCTGCCAGCAGAATTCATCATTATCAACTTGTTTGCTGTTGACGAAGTATCTCCAATGATGTTCCATCTCATACCAGTAGTGTATTATCGGGCCGTTGTTGGCTGCATTGTTCCAGAAGTCTATATAGTAGTCTTTGCCATCTGATAATGTGAGTTTGAATAGTATGTGGTTGTCCCTGACAAAGTCGCCTAGGTCGTCGAAGAAGTCGGGGATGCCCCAATATTCTCCTTTCGATTTGTATGTGGAGGAGCGTTCTAGAAATAGCATGACTTCCAGCCGCGTGTTTTTTTCATCCCCATAAATCTTATTGACTGCTTCAGATACTGGTTTTTTCGTGTGTTTAACATAGTCTCCACAAGTATATCCTTTACTCAAGCGTCTAGTGACAAATCCAATACTTGAATACCATAGTTTTGTGGCTAGGTCGACGACCTGGTACTCACTCCGGTCTTCCCAGGGATTCAAGCAGTATATTCCATCATCCTTTAATTCCTGTGATATAGACTCCAGTTCCTGCTTTAATCTTAAGAGTTTGTCCTCGTATTCACAGCTTCCATCATCAATTGTCGCTGTCTGAATATAATTTAATGCTATCGTATCAGTGCAGCCGGCACCAGGGATAGTGGTCGTGGTTGTTCTACGCAATAGTACCATCCTATGGCTATTATATGTGATGTTCATGAGCGATCCATCAACAAGCGAGCGTACTAACACGTAATCCCCCTTCTTCCCACCACCGAACACGACATCCTTATAATCGAGCTTCATGCCTTCCCACATCTTCTTCTGATAAGGTTTAGCATACTGGACAAACCAATAGTCCTCCCCATCAACTCCCCGGATCATTATCCTCTGGATATTATTTCGTTTAATCAAATCCACGCTTGAACGAGTTAGATAATAGGCTGAATCACCCTCTATCTTGACTATCTCAGCTTCTTTCTCACCATATGAAACAACATTCAAAGCTAATATAAAAAAGATTATGAAAATCCCAAGAATCTTTATATTCATTGATAATCATTTAGTTTACAGGGTAAAATAATCCCCGATCAAGACGCGGATCACGGGTTAGAATCCGAACATGACTTCTGTGATCACAGATTCAGCCAATCCAGACACCTTGTCTGTTGCCTTCTCGATCAATCCTTTTTCCTTTGGATTGGCTTTACGGACTTGTTTCATGCAGTGTTCAGCATCTTTCTCCTTTTCTCGCTCTGCGCATAACTCTATCCGATTATGCTTAATGGCTATGTCTTGGTAGCATAATTCATTGAAGAATTCATCTTTTATTTCCGGACATATTGACTCATCTCCTGTCGTTCTTGCAACACCTCCAAGGCATGAATCCTTGTATTTCACTGATTTTTCACATAATGACTTGTCGCCTGTCTTCCCACCCATCGACATATAGCATTCATCCCTGATATCTGCGCTACTGATCTTCTTGCAAGCATCCTTGTTCTTGGATGCTAGACCGCCTTCCTTATAGCAGGTATCACGCTTATAATTATTGGTGATATCGTCACAATAGTCAATCTGGCCGGAATATTTTCCATAGCAGGCATTCTGCCTGTCTGGATCTTTGATTTCATAGCAGTCGTCAGGATCTTTTGTATTTGCTGCGACACGTTCTAGACAGTAGTTCTTACTATTTTAATAGGTTATCTCCTTGCAAATGTTTGTTGAGTTCGTTTGCACTGCAATTTTCTCTAA
>CAYREE010000103.1:0-4600 GCA_964423225.1 uncultured archaeon
AGCATGATAGTTAATAGATATCGACTTCAATTATATAATATCGTATGGTATACAAGAGATTGAAGCTGGTTAAGGGACTAATCGATAAAGTATTGAAAAAACCTCTAAGATTTGCGGGAAGTAAAGGTGTCAAACCAATGCACCTTACGATACTTTCTTTTATTTTAGGTTTAACTGGATTATACTTCCTATTTGAAAATGATGTGCTGGCTGGCGTCTTCATCATATCCTATATCGTATTCGATGTTCTTGACGGCACGCTAGCAAGAGTAACAAATACTCAAAGCGAATTCGGAGGTAGCGTTGATTTCTTCTTTGACAGGATTATTGCAGGAGTGTTCCTCGTGAAATATCACGTATATACTGGAAACCTAGTCTTGCCAATAGTCGGGATCATCGCTGTTATTGCAGTAAGTTTCGATGAAAAAGATCATGTGCTAATAAGAAGGATAATAAAGAAAAAATAAGCTAACGTAGTTTGTTAATCGCTTCATTGAATTTTTCAGCGGCTTCTCGTGGATTTGGAGCATATATTATCCCGCGTCCGACATTCAAAAGAATATTCTTACCACCATAGGTTATCGCATTATTAAGGTCTCCGCCCTGGATTCCAATACCTGGAAATAGAATTATCCTCTTATCGCCAAAACCCTTCCTGATCTTCATCAACTCAGTCTCCCTAACATGACCGGTCGCACCAACAACGATCCCGTCGCTTTCTGCATGTCTTGCATCCTCTGCAACACGCATATAAATCGGAGTATTATTAAACTTCGCTTTTTTCTGGAATCCTTCCGCCTCAGGATTACTCATAAGATCAAGGACGAATATACCCAAATCCATTTCATGAGCCATGTCCGTCGCCTCTCTAATGTTACCAGCATAAGGTGAAAATGTTATAGCATCAAACCCGCATTTCTTAGCCCAGTATAATGCACTCTCGTTTGAAGAACCGATGTCGCCTAGCTTATGATCAAGTATTGACAATAATCCATACTCATGTATCGCAGCATTTAAGATCTCTAGTTTCGGCTGATTCAATGCAAAAAGAATATATTGTGAGTTTGCTTTTATCGCACAACAGTGATCAGCTACTTCATCAACTATTTCAAGACAATATTGGAGGATCGCGTCACCTGAATCTCCAGCATATATCTTCTGTATAACATTATTATGTCTTTGATCTGGAAGTGCAGGATCTAGACCAACACATAGAACACTATTTTTTTCTTCTCTCACCCGATTATAATCTTCAAGAAAGTCGTACATGGTAATAATTATTTATTTATATTATATAATAATTGTTTTTTTTCTTTGTTTACCACCATCTTGGATTTTCCTTCCAATCCTGAGCACGTAAAGCTTCTTCCTTACTTACATATCCCGAATTCATCGCCTTTTCCAGCATAATCTCGAAGTTCGTGAGGGAATGTAACTCAACATCCAGTTGGCTGAACAACTCTATCGAATCCCTTAGACCGTAAGTAAAAATACAGATACAATGATCCACTTTAGCTCCATGATCCCTAAGACTCTTAATATTGTTCACTGAGCTTTCACCCGTATTAACCAAGTCTTCAATAACAATCACGTTCTTATCCTTAGGCATAATTCCCTCAATCGTCTGGCCTAAACCATGATCTTTTGACTTTTTTCTAACATAGATCATCGGTTTCTTAAGTATGTCTGAAACCCAGGCTGCATGAGGTATACCAGCTGACGCAGTACCTGCTAAAACATCAACATTCTTTAATCCAACCTGTTTTTTAATCATGGCCGCCAATTCTTCAGCTACAATTCTACGTTCTTTCGGATAAGACATCAAGAGCCTACAATCAGTATATATCGGGCCAACATTCCCAGACGCATATTGGAATGGTTTTTCAACACTGAATTTCACAGCTTCAATATCCAATAATAATTTTGCTATATCATTCTTCATTTTAATCCCTTTTTCACACCACATTCATCCCGAGTGAATTCACCGAATTCTGTACCCTTTAACTCATTCTTTTCGAATACTGGCCCTTCCATGCAAACACGCTTTCCTGAAATCGTGCAAGAACCACATATCCCAATACCGCATTTCATATATCGTTCAAGTGAAAGTTGGCATTCAATACCTCGTTCACAACACAAGTCATAGACACCCTTCATCATCAATTCCGGACCACATGAATATATGCAATCAAATGATTTCTCATCCAATAGACTAGCCAGTGCTTCATGCGCGAAACCTTTCACCCCTGAACTACCATCGTCTGTCGCAATGACAACTTCAAGGCCTGCTGACTTAAATTCTTCGACAAGCATTAGTTCTGATTCATTTTTCGCCGCGATAATCGCCTTGCCCCCCACAATATCTGCCAAAGGCGATAATGGGGCGATACCACATCCACCACCTACCAAGCAAACATAACCATCTAAAATCGTGAATCCATTACCATAAGGCCCTCGGAACCCGATCTTATCACCTGCCTTAAGCTTGAACATTTCCTTGGTGAATTCTCCGATCTTCTTGACTGTTACACGTGTCTTATCCCCGATACCTGAAAAACTCATTGGCTTCTCATTTAATCCAGGGATCCATAACATGCAGAATTGTCCTGGAACCGCGTCCACTCCAACATCAAGTATAAACGATCTATGAACTGGAGTCTCATCAACAATGTTAAGTATTTCGACCATCATAGGCTTATCCATGACATACACCCCAGATATCACTTAGCTTACCTACATTGTTTTTCTCCATCCAATCCCTTGTCTCATCACAAATGATCTTGAATGCTTCAATACCCCGGTACTTTATCGCAGTGCCCACACCGCACGCGCTTGCTCCGGCCATAAAGGCTTCTATCACATCCTCGCCGCAAGTAATGCCACCAGTTGCAATGATTGGTGTCTTGCCTGAAGTCGCCTTATAAACATCATATACACATCGAATAGTAATTGGTTTAACTGCTGGCCCACTCATACCTCCGAACTTGAATCCTAACACTGGTGTTTGAGCCTCAAGATTTATAACCATACCAGGTCCGAGCGTATTGCCCATATTCAATACATCACAACCAGCATCCACTGCAGCAGAGGCAACATCACCAAGCTCCATGATATTAGGTGATAGCTTAACTATCAAAATTCCGTCAAAGACATCACGTACAGCAGAAGTTATCTTACTTGTTGCCTCTGATGTTCCCTGACCACCCATAGTACCCATACCAGGAGTATGTGGACAAGACAATGCCAGCTCCAACGCACTAAAACCTAGTTCATTGAATTCTTCAGCCAGATACTTGAATCCACAGGCATCCTCAGCAACAATACTAGCAATAACTGGAACTCCAATATCATCAAGAGAAGAAAACTCTATCTTCGCAGCCTGCAAACCCATATTAGTATAGCCAACAGCATTAAGATAACCTGACTCCACCCCCACAAGCTGTGGATTATTATGGCCTGGTCGCGGATCCTTAGTAATTGACTTGATTGTGACGGCTGCAGCACCTGAATCCCCGATCTTTTTGATTGAATCCTTAGTAGAACCCATTATACCAGAAGCGAGGACTGTTGGATTATCAAGCTTTAATCCCGCTAAATCACAGGTCAGAACGCTCATTCCATATAGTATTACCTGAAGATTATTATTAATTGTTTTCCTATAGCCTCTCATGAAAGATGATACTAAACCTAGGGTTCTCATAAACGACAAATATCACGAGAAGGCTGTTGAGGAACTTTCAATGATAGCGGACATAGACACTGAAAAGATTAGTCCTGAAGAGCTAGTGGATAAAATCGGGGAATATGATGCAATACTGATAAGAAGCGCGACAAAAGTGACGAAGGAGGTCATGGATGCGGGAAAACTCAAGTTCGTAGGAAGGGCAGGAGTCGGACTAGACAACGTTGATCTAGACCATGCAAAGAAAAAAGGCATCAAGGTCGTGAATTCTCCAGACGCATCAAGTGTAAGTGTAGCAGAACATGCGATGGCACTAATACTCTCATTCGTAAAGAACATAGCTATTGCAGACAAGACAACCAAAGAGGGATTATGGGAGAAGAAAAAGCTAAAGGGGAGTGAAATCGCAGACAAGACTCTCGGACTAATCGGTTTTGGAAGAATTGGTAAAGAAGTAGCAAAAAGAGCGAATGCATTCCACATGGAAGTTATAACCTATGACCCAATGTTCAACAAAGATGAAGAAGAACTATACGACGTGAAAAGCGTCTCATTAGAAGACCTCTATAAACAATCAGACTTCATATCACTACACGTCCCAGCAGTGGAAAGCACAATAAAAATGATCAATAAAGACTCATTAGCCATGATGAAGGATAATACCGTGATAATCAATACTGCACGTGGAAAAGTAATAGAGGAAAAAGATCTAATCAACGCTTTAAAAGAAGGGAAGATCGGTGGCGCCGGCCTGGATGTATATGAAAAAGAACCACTGGAAGATAGTCCCTTAGCAAATATGTCCAATGTTATTCTGACGCCACACATAGGTGCGAACACTGAAGAATGCCAGATTAAAGGAGGCATGATAGTCGTTGATGCATTGAAGAAACACTTTGAATTATAATAAAAAAATGC
>CAYREE010000103.1:4610-8482 GCA_964423225.1 uncultured archaeon
TAGGATAGGATGACAGACGGGGGTGGTAAACGAAAGACGGAGGTAGTGTCAAAGATAACCAGAGAAGACCTTATAGTTGGTGCTTCATGCCTAGATAAGATATTATCCCATAACCTTGACATCGATGCGATTATTCAGAAGGCTAAACAGGAAAAAACATGGCTTATTACAAGTGAATTCATAGATGAATACGTCCTGAATACAAGAGAAGAACGGCTAAGCCTCATAACTCCTAAAGACGACTCGATTACTGATAGCGAAACTACTGTTGGCGAATCTGTTGTGGAAGTATTAAAGAGTAAAAAAAACACTCCCTGCGACATCGAATCACAGTTAGTGATACACGAAGACAGGGATGTTAGTGGTAAATCCACATGCGAGGGAAAAATCACGGATTTTATCAAGTATTTTAACTCCAGATACAATGACGCCAAAAAAATCCTTGGAGAGAGAGTCGAATACCGGGTAACGACAACAATAGACCAGTTAAAATCATCCCGAATAAATGACAAGACCAAGATAATCGCCATGGTCAATGCAAAAAGAGAAAGTGATAAAGGCTATAAATTCCTTGACGTCGAAGATCCAACAGATAAGATCACCATCTTTATAGGAGCAGACCAGGACATGCTCATCAACACATTCAACAGGATACTTCCTGACGAGATAATAGGTATAGAAGGAATATTACGCAATGACTTGTTCATAGCAACAGGCATAACACAACCAGACATCCCATTAAATAGAACAACACATACGGCAGAAGAAGAAGTTTACGCCCTCTTCCTCTCAGACATACATGTTGGTAGCTACCTGTTTCTCGAAAGAGAATTCGAATCATTTATCAGATGGTTGAATGGACATGGAGACCGAAAAGACCTATCCTCAAAAGTGAAATACCTCTTCGTGGCAGGAGACCTAGTTGACGGAATTGGAATATATCCCGGACAAGAAAAGGAACTGACCATACCAGACATATACAAGCAATACGACTTCCTCTCATTAATGCTTGAGAACGTACCAGAGCACATAGAGATAATACTAGGAATGGGAAATCACGATGCAGTCAGGCTTGCAGAACCACAACCAAGACTACCCCAAGAGATCGCAGAGACATTATATGAGATACCAAATGTTCACGTGGTGGGAAACCCAGCCAGAATAACAGCTCATGGAGTCAATGTCCTAATGTATCATGGAACCAGTCTCGACACGATAATAAGCAACATCCCAGGATGCAGTTACAACCAACCTGAATACGCGATGATAGAATACATTAAACGTAGGAACCTCGTTCCAACATATGGACGAGACAGCATCCTCCCGGAAGACAAGGACTACTTGTTCATAAATGAAGTACCAGACATATTCCACTGTGGACACGTCCATACGAACGGATATGCAAACTACAAGGGAGTCCACCTCATAAACTCGGGGACATGGCAGGGTAAGACAAAATACCAGGAACAATTAGGCCATCAGCCAACGCCTGCAAGAGTCCCAGTCATGAATCTTGCAAACCACGAATTGACAATGCTACATTTTGGAGACTAGAATGGATACTGAATCATACTTCAAGGAGATCAAAGAAAAGATTGCAAAAACATATGAGATTGCAACAGAAGCTAGAAAGAAGAATCTGGATCCAGAACCAGAAGTAGAATCAGTACCAGCAGGAGACCTTGCAACCAGGGTGGAAGGACTAGTAGGACCAAAAGGAATAGCAGAAGTTATAAAAAAATATGGGAGAGACAATATCGCAAAGATACTTGATCATCTCCTCGACGGCATTCCAGAAGGCGGTCCTGAAAGAGACGAGACCATTGAACAAGCATTAAGGACTTGCCTGGCCATACTAACAGAAGGAGTTGTTGCAGCACCAATCGAAGGAATATCCAAGGTTAATGTAAAGAAAAATCCTGATGGAAGCGAATACCTTTCAATATTTTTCGCAGGACCAATAAGAAGCGCTGGAGGAACAGCACAAGGACTAGCAGTCCTAGTTGGATCATATATTCGAGAAAAAATCGGCCTACGAGAATATCGTCCAACAAACGATGAGATAGAAAGATATGTGGAAGAGATAAAACTCTATGATGAACGAGTATCAAGGCTCCAATATAAGCCAAGCGACGACGACATAAGAAAAATAGTCAAGAGCCTGGACGTATGCGTTGATGGAGACTCGACTGAAAAGCTTGAGGTTGCGATCCATAGAGACCTTGCAAGGATAGACTCCAATAGAATAAGGGGTGGAATGTGTCTTGTCACAGCTGAAGGAATAGCGCAAAAAGCAAGGAAGGTCAAGGGTTATGCAGACAAATATGGGATAAACTGGGATTGGCTCAAAGAGTTGGGAAAAGACAAGAAGAAAGACGATTCAAAATCCTCCAAACCCATTGCAAAATTCATGGACGAAGTCGTTGGTGGCCGACCGATATTTGCAGCACCATCCGCTAAAGGAGCGTTCCGACTAAGGTATGGTAGAGCCCGATGTTCAGGTATTGCTGCAAAATCAATTCATCCAGCCACCATGATCATGCTCGACAACTTCATAGCCACAGGCACACAGGTAAAAGTCGAAAAACCAGGTAAAGGCTGTATAATAACCGAATGCGATACTATAGAAGGCCCAGTAGTAAGGCTAAAAAATGGTGATGTCGAATTTGTTGAAACCAGGGAGAAAGCATATGAACTATATGACGAAGTGGATGAGATACTCTTTCTAGGAGACATACTAATATCCTATGGAGACTTTCTACAAACCAATACCAGACTAGTCCCCTCTGGATACTGTGAAGACTGGTGGATGCTTGAAGCAGGATCCGCTTGGGATAAAAAGCATAAACCCAGTCCAGAAGAAGCCGTGAAAATATCAAGAGAGAAAAAAATACCACTTCATCCAAGATACACGTATCACTGGGAAGATGTTGACAGCATCAAACTACAAGTGATAGTCAAATGGCTTTCCACGGGAAAGATCAAGGATTCCCTAGTCATCGAAACAGATAAGGAAGGCAAGAGTATTCTTGAAGAGCTAGGCATACCCCATAAAATGATTGAAGGAAATGTTTCTATAATCGAATACCAACCACTCTTAATCCAGCTTGGAGTAGACGCCAAAACACTCAATACAAAAATATTCGATGAAACATATTCCAAACTCACAGAACCAATAAACGGATTCGAACTCATCCAGAAAACTTCAGAGATAAAAATTAGAAAAAAAGTAGGTGCCTATATAGGATGTAGGATGGGGCGGCCAGAAAAAGCAGCAGAAAGAAAAATGCATCCTGCAGTACACGCCCTATTCCCGATAGGCCATGCAGGCGGAAGAGAAAGAAGCATCAATAAGGCCACTGATAAAAACAGTATTGAAGTTGATATTTCAAGATTCATCTGTCAGAACTGTAAGACTAAGACAACCGTCCCAAAATGTCCTGAATGCAACAGCCCAACAAAGCTGATCAGAGTATGTCCATCATGCAGTTACACAGGCTCCAAGGAGAAATGTCCAAGATGCAGTGCGAATACTAGAGCATATATGCGATCTAATATTGATGTTAGAAACATGTGGCTTAAAGCTGTAGAGACTGTCGGAAGATCCACTGATGTAAAAGGTGTAATAGGGATGATATCTGCCCACAAGATAGCTGAACCACTCGAAAAAGGCATATTAAGGGCTTTAAACAAGGTTTTTGTCTTTAAAGACGGTACAGTCAGATTCGATTCGACTGATGCGGCAATCACACATTTTAAGGCAAAAGAGATCGGGATCGACATAGAAAAACTTAGGGAATTAGGATACACAGAAGACTATAAGGGAAATAAGATAACAAGCACAGACCAGATAATAGAGCTTAAAACACAAG
>CAYREE010000104.1:0-8446 GCA_964423225.1 uncultured archaeon
CTATCTTAACCCCGACGTGCTTTGCATCATCCCACATGTTCAAAGCCACTATCACAGGTTTTCCGGATTCTATCAGCTCAAGGGTCAGATACATGTTCCTCTCAAGGTTCGTGGAATCAATCACATTGATTATCAGATCACCATCAGATAACATATCAACTGCAATATCTTCAACCTTGTTCCGCGTATCAAGTGAATATGTTCCAGGAACATCAATGATGTCGACTTCTTTCCCATCATAAATGGTCTTGCCACTACAGTAGGAGACTGTTGTATTAGGATAATTCGAGCAGACTACGTGTACGCCAGTAAGCCTTGAGAACAAAGCACTCTTACCGACATTGGGATTGCCCATCAAAAGTATTTTCATTCTACAATGATCTTTTTCGCCATTCCACGACCAATAGTGACTGTCGTGCGACCACTTTTTACCACAATCGGGCCATTAGCAGGCTCGACTGCTATTATCTTGATCCTGCTCCCCTCCTTTAATCCAATCGTCCTTAGTTTAGACTGGAACTTTTCCCCGCCTACCAGTTCAAGAATCACTGATCCTTCATTAGTGATTAGATCTGATAATCGTTTTTTCTTCATCGTTATTCTTTTTTATATATTAGGTTGGCTAAATTTCCACTCCAAACAAAATTTTGATAATTTAGTTATACCTAATAATATTAGGCATATCTATATTTTTTATTAACTTTTGCAATCACATCCATACACTCCAGTCTCGCAGAATTTCCTGAAATGATCCAGCCATTTAGGATGTATTGGAGCATTTTCCACGAACTCAACGAATTTTGTGAGTTGTTCTATCGTCTCCGGACTCAATTGATGCTCCACCTTACATGCATCCTCCTCAGCAGTCCTATCATTGACCAATATTATTCCAAATAGCTTCTTTAATGTATCATGACGTGTTTTAACCGATTTGGCAAGTCGTTCACCCTCCCGAGTTAATATAATTGGAGCATATCGTTCATGCTCAACGAGTTTTAAGGCGACAAGCTTGTGGATCATTTCAGTAACACTTGCTGGATTGACCCTCAACTCGCCTGCAATATCTTTAGTTCTAGCATATCCCTTACGTTCAATCAAGACATATATTGCCTCGAGATAGTCCTCAACTGTTTGAGAATAATTTTTAGGCATACCTAAATATATTATGTTTTTACCTATAAATCAGTGTTGTGGGTAAACTGTCAACATCAAATCTTCCCCGATTGCTTCGACAGTATCTATCCTCATGTCCAACGCATCTGTAATCGAATCAATACCTTTTCCACCGAAAACTGCTGTATCTCTCCCAGAAAAAATCTTTGGTGCAATAAATAAGATTATCTTGTCTATGAGATTGTCTTTGATGAATGAAGAGTTAACTTGACTTCCACCCTCCACTAGGACCGATGATATTCCTTCTTTCCCAAGTTTTGCCACTAGTTTCTCCAAGTCGACCTTTTCTTTACCTAACACCCATATCCTTGCCTTATCCTCAAGTTGACAATGTTTCTTCTTGTCATGTTTTTAAGAAGTGATAATAATAACATTTTCATCTGCCAATACTTTTGCATCTAGAGATATGCTGAGCCTGCTGTCAATGATTATCCGTAATGGATCCCGACCTCCCTCGATCCTACAGGTTAGACTTGGATCATCAGTGTTGACAGTGTTTATGCCCACAAGTATCGCATCATTTATATTTCGTAGATGATGGGCTATCTCCCTAGATTCCTCTGAAGTAATCCATTTTGACTGTCCACTCCTTGTCGCGATCTTACCATCCAAAGTCATGCCAGATTTTAGAGTAATAAACGGCAGGCCAGTTGTAACTTGCTTAATGAATACTTCATTAACTTTTCGAACTTCTTCCTCGAGAATCCCTGATTCTACAGAAATCCCTGCTTCCTTCAAGATCTTTCCCCCAGAAACCTCAGGATTAGGATCATCTAAACCATATACTACTTTCTTTATCCCTGCATTAATTATCGCATCAGTACAAGGAGGTGTGCGTCCATGATGACTACACGGCTCTAGTGTAACATACATTATGGAATCTTTAGGATCCTTACAGTTTGACAATGCTTCTATCTCAGCATGAGGCATCCCCGCCTGTCGATGAAATCCTTCAGCAATAATCTTATCAGCCTTTACAATTACGGCACCAACATAGGGATTAGGAAATGGATTGCCATTTAATGAAATCTCAAGCGCCCGTTGCATATAGTCTATCGCATCCATGTCAAATCAGATGGGATAATTTCTTCTTCTTTGTCCGAAGATATTGTCGGTTATGCTCATTAGGCTCAACTGGTATGGAGATCCTACCTTCAATCAGTATACCATTACCATTCAAACCCTTTAGTTTCCGGGTGTTATTAGTAAGCAATATAATCGTCTTAATCCCCAAGTTAGTAAGTATTTCTGCAGCAACATCATATTCCCTCATATCATCAGGAAAACCAAGCTCCTCATTCGCTTCCACTGTATCAAGGCCGTTTTCCTGCAGGCAATAAGCATTGATCTTATTTACCAGGCCAATTCCTCGACCCTCCTGTCTTAGATATAAAACGACTCCAGAACCGTTTTCTTCAATATATTTTAATGACTTTGTGAGCTGTTGGCCACAATCACATTTTAATGAACCTAATAGATCACCGGTCGCGCATTCAGAATGTATTCTGACAGGTATCTTCTTCATGCCTTTTATCCTGCCTTTTATCACTGCTAGATGCTCTCTCCCGGTTTCGTCACGGTATGCCCGTACCCTAAAGGTGCCATATTTACTTGGGAGTCTTGCAGTCTCTGATATCTCGCTAATCATCATCCAAGCTCTATTGGAGTCTTATGTGATTTTCCCAGTATCTTGCTTCGTTTAATCAATTTGACTGCGGATTCGACTGATCGTCTAGCATACTCATCTATCCTTGATTGTCCCTGCGCCCTACTCATTCCAGGTCCTGATATTCCTAGGGAGACTGGTTTACCGTATTCTAGACCAAGGTCCATCATCTTTCTTGCTGCATGCTGTGCAACCACTTCATCATGTTCGGTATCTCCTTCAATAACTGCACCAAGGACTACAACTCCGTCAACATCGGTTTTTTCCAATAAGCTTTTTATCGCAAATGGTGTGTCGTATGCTCCAGGCACCTTGAATACATAGGGTACCTCAATATTCAGGAAGCTTGCATGGGCTTTAGCCCTCTCAAGCATCAGATGGGTTATGTCTGCATTGAATTCTCCGACAACAAAACCCAGTTTTATCTCATCACTCATTTTCCACTACCTCCATTATTTACTGATCCTAGATCTGCCCTACCTTGTCGCATTCCCTTTCCAGCATTCTTTATGAATACTTCTGGTTTTATTGCAAGGTGTATGGCATTAATCGAATGTTTGTAAATCCTGTCTCTTGTTATGTCCAACAGGTCTTTATCATCCTTTGCCTCATCCATGTGGACGAAGACTTCTACTATATGCTTGTCTATCATCAATTGTGTCTGGATCAGACCCATCGATGCCTCATGTGCGCATTGTTTGTCGATATCTTCTGGACCTGGCATACCAAGAGCAAGACATATATCGCATTCTTTTTCCTGGATTATCTTCTTGCATGCAACTGGCAGGTCTTTTACACCAGGTACAGTTCTTCTGAATATGATGGTTTCTGGATAATGGTCTCTGATATGGCTTACCGCCATCTTTCCCATATCCACCCTAGAAAACGTAGTGTCAACAACCCCAATCCTACAATTCATATAATTCACTCCCGTCGATGAGGACGAGACCATGTTCTTGTGCGTATTCCCTTGCTGCCTTAAGTGTCAGTGCCTTATGATCGTCACCCATCATCTCACACAGTACCATTGCAGGAGTGACACCTGCACGTTTTGCAAGCTCGATTGATAGTTCTGTATGTCCTTTTCTCTCAGATATGTCTTTGGCAATAAGCAGTGGGACATGTCCTGGAGAATAGAATTCGTCAGTATATGAATCTGAATGTCCGTTCTCCATGACTCTAGAGAATTCTTTGATGGTAAGAGATCTATCATTGTCTGTTATCCCTGTGAAAGTGTCCTTGTGATTAATATGCAATGAGAATGCTGGCCGGTCTCCATAAGGAGTCTTTTCAGGCACAAGTTTTGAAATGCATTTGTTACCAGAGCATTCAATTAGGTCTGTCATAAATGGCAGATTCAATCTTTCAGCGGATTTACCCAAGATTGCTAGACATATTAGTCCACCACCATCCTTCCTCATCTGCCTGATCTTTCCAGGAGAAATATGACTCGCATTTACTATCATGTCTATTTCGTTCTCGCGTTTGCCTCCATCATGCATTAAGACGATTTCTCCGCGTTTTACAGCCTCAATAGCCTTGACTAGTTCTGTCATACAACATAAATATTACAATCATCATTAAAAAATGAGTAGTTACTCATTTGTGAGTATTAGTTGTTTTTATCTTGTAAACCCTAGTCTTTATGTCCAGGTGATGAGAGCGCTCCACGCTGACAACTGATGAGAAGGGTAGCTACTGATGGACTAACAGCTCGCTCCGTTAACACGCTGAGGCCGTCTTCGTCTCCTAGCGTCGACTCGACGACCTTATGAGCCATTGATAGAAATATAGTCAAGGTTTAATCCCAGAATCCAAAATCGTCAGCTATGCGTCGAGGCTCTGGATCGTTTCCACCACCTTTTGCGATAAGAAGATAAGTATGTCCTTCATCTCGAACAGTATCAAATAGTATTAGGTGAGGTGATCTATTATCATATGTTCTCTCGCTTTGCTTAATATGCCCTATTATTTCCGCCTCAGTCTTATTCCTGTTTTGTTCTGGTCCGAACTTTAAGGCGATGACAAACCTAGCTTCATCATCCATCCTATAACGCAGCTTATTAAAGAAAGTAGATAATTCCGAACCATTATAATGCTGTAAAACATTCAGACACACACCACGATTGAACTTGCCTTCAGGAAGATCTTCAGTAATATCACAGACAGACACATCAAACCCCCTATTCTTTGCTGCTACTACTATACTTTCAGAACTATCAAATCCCGATAATGTTCCTTTGAAACCATAGTTTCTTAGGCGTGCCATCATGTTTCCAAGACCGCATCCAAGATCCCAGAAGACATCAGAATCAGCAAGAGGCCTATCACGTGTAAGCATTGACTGAGCTTGCTCATATGCTGCGACATCGGGTTCAACATCCAAATCCCTTGGAGTCTGTGTCTTACGATCTACATCAAAGATGTTGTAGGCTGCAAGCTCTGGTGAGTATCTTCTGACAAGCCTCCTCCTATCTCTAAATAGCATCCACTCATACAAGGGCACATCAGACTCCTCGATCCTCCCTAATGTTCTTCCCATTCCAGAACCCTGCATTTGAAATTGGAATAGATTAGTCCTGGGCCCATCGGCTTCCGCTGCATCAATATACAAAAATGTATCTCCCACAAATCCCTGATCATCCCTTATACGAACACGCGGAGCATAAACATACCCTGGGCCCATACGTCTACCAAAGCTTACAGTTGAAAAATGATCGTATACTAGTTCAGCCACACGGTCTCTGAATACTCTTGCATTCCCTACTCCGGTTTTTTCCATTGTCTCTACAGTATCATCAAGTAGCTTTAATGCCCGGCAATGAGAGATTGATGCTTCCATCCGTCCCTTAGACCAAAAACCATCCTTGGTATCCCCAAACTCAGTCAATATTCCTCGGATTTGATTGAAGAATTTAGGGAATCCATCTGCTGACTTATCCCCAAGTCCTGCCATGACCTGACTTAATGGATCCCAGAATTCCTCTGCAGCCCGGGCAGGATACTTGCACATCGCCTCGTCGTCGTATTCCGGTGGACTGCCACAAGGCAACATTTTTCCTTCTAATGCCTGGCTCATCTCCTTGTCATACGACAGATTTGATGATGATCCATACCCCCATTGATGCCATTGGCTAGTGCAGAAATCACATATCTTTTGCACATCAGCTTGTAAAACATCCTTTGGACTAGTGAATGAAACCGGTTCTATATCAGCTAATTGTAATTTATCAACGTGGTGAGATACTCTAAAAACTTGTTCTAATCTCTCATCACTATCCACATAATCACTTACAGCAATATCCCTAGCATTTGTAAAACTTTGATTATCTGCCTGACGAAGACTCTCAGATGCCTTATATAGAATATCCTTGACCTTGCACGGATCTTGTGTCTTATCAACAATCTCTGCAAGTAGTGTCAATCGGTCATCATCAGTTAAAAGCTTGTTTTCAACACATGATCCAAGGGCAGAAAAAGTCATTGAAGCAACATGTGGTTGATTATCTCTTTGCTCTGATGCCTTTCCAAGAATCCTTAAAACATTCTGCGATCCACGGACTAATACATCCGCATTTTCACTTTCCAATATCTTCGAAACCTCATAAGCATCATAATCCCCAGCGAGACCAACAACCATTTTCATATTATCGATCCTACCACTCAGATCCGCTAAAGGCATATCAAGAAGAACGCGCCTCACACCAGGATTAATATTAAAAGCCTCCCCGCGATGATCACGTAAACCATCCAAGACTTTTTCTTTCCGTCGAGCTTCGGATCCTCCAAGAGCACTTTGAAGTAAATGTGAGAGTTTACCAGCATCAGGCCTTTCTCCAGGAGATTGTTGGCCATCGCCAAAATGTGTGGAACCAGACATATATGAGATTAGGAAGAATGCAATTATATGTAGAATCTAGTATTCTCCTAGTGTCTTCTGTCCGCCACTCCAGTACTTGTCTTTCTCACCAGTGAGTGTTGGTTTACCATAGTTACCGCCACCGCCTGCAACATACTTCAAGCTTCCTGAACGCATCATTCCAATGATCTCTCCGACACGCTGGTTGATGCTACGCAGTTCAGCAAGATCAGCATCCAATAAAACATTGATCTCAGATCCAAACTTATTCACGTATTCCTCCCAGACAACCATGATCTTCTTTGCAGTGATTGTCTTCACTCCAGTAGCAAGCGAGATTACTTGAGCTAACGGTAGGATGTGAACATAGGGTGGGCGATGGTCCGGGTGTCTGGGTTTATCCCACGTTGCAAGCTCATCGATCCTAGCCTCAACACCCTTCTTGATTATACCCCTGCATTCAGGACAACGCCGCTTCAAATCCAATGCATCCTCAGTCCGATACTTCAGATAACAACGTGAACATGCTGTAACATGATACTTCCCTTGAAACGGATTTAAACCAGCATTCAATACAAAACCCCTACCACCCTCCCGTTTAATCGCCTTGACAACCTCGGTGAAAGAAGACTCCTTGACCTTGATCCTATTGAACTCTCTTCCAAGCCGATGCGGCCATGGGCTATGACAATCACTATTGGTCATGAAAGTCAGATCCTTCAATTCTTCGATGCGGTCAGCATGATGTGTATCAGCACTCAAACCCAACTCCAAGAAATATATGTGCTTCAAATTATCCTTATAACAATCAGCCAGTGAATCATACTCCTTATAGACTGCAGTCCAAGGCGTGAACGCATGCGAAGGACCGATAATACCATCGACATCAAGGACATGGTCGACCAGCTCTGCCCCATCCAACCGGATGTTAGGCCTGCCATCAGCATCAATGTTGACAGAATATGGTTTAAGGGATTCTCTTAGCTGTTGGGCTGAGGATAATGAAGGAAGTAGGATTACATGATGGACACGTCGAGCATCCTCCACCTCAGTCTGCAAGATAAAACGCGTATTTGACCCTGATACTGTGAATAGTCCATCCTCCTCAGTTAAAAAGTCTTTCAAATGCCTTAACCAGGATTCATGGATACAATCCCCGGTTGCAACAATATCAAGACCCTTAAATGGCGCTTGCTCTGCTATGATCGGCAGAGTCATATCCTTGGAGACCCCTCCACTATATCTTGAATGTATGTGGAAGTCAATGTTTAACTCTTTCATAATAGCTCCTTTCATCACATAATACTCAAATAAAGATAGTCGATTGGAACATAATCATCAGACATGATGATACCATCATCAACAGAAAGTTGCGGAACATTATATCTAATCATCGATTTTAGATAGACTTTATCCAATAATTCTGTATTCCTCAACTTTTTAGATAGTTTCTTCTTCCCAGGAATAGGCTCATTCGATACTAAGATTAAAATATTCTGCATATTTGAAGCATCCTCATCAAGATGATACACATCCACATATTTGAATTCAGTTTGAAGAGTCTTCACAATAGATTGTGTTACAATAGACTTTGGACCTCTGACATGAGATACGAGATTCAATAATAGTATGCCAGAAGAATCCATCACACCCGCAAGATCAGAAAAAAATTCCCTAGTAACAAGATGAGAAGGTATGCTATACTTTCCATTATACACATCCATCACAATATAATCATATTTCAAATT
>CAYREE010000105.1:0-8216 GCA_964423225.1 uncultured archaeon
TGCTTATTCCCTTGCTTTCAAATATCTCCAATGATTTCTTTTGATCACAGTTACCTGGAAAAGCCTTAATGTTATAACGGTTCAATGATGAGAGAATGAATAGAATATCATGTTCGTTCTCAGCCTCGTCTTTAAATCCACGACTATAATCACCCATTAGAAAGATGTGTGTGATATCCTCGTCGACAAGCGAGTTCTGAAGCCTGGTTATAGCCTCCCGGTCTCCATGTATGTCAGCAATGCATAATGCTTTCATAAACTATAAATTAGCGGGGATACTATATATGTACTCTTAAAGATGAATTCGATCACATTTCTAGGGACTGGAGGGGGTAGATTCGTCCTATTAACTCAAAGAAGGTATTCTGGAGGTATTTGGATGGAATTAGATAAAAATCGGATAGTGATAGATCCGGGTCCTGGATCTCTAGTACGAGCTATTCAGTACAAGCTTGATCCAGGCTCGCTTGACGCAGTCTTATGCTCCCATAAACACTTAGACCACTATAACGATGTTGAAGTAATGATAGAAGCAATGACCCATGGATTAAGAAGGGATAAAGGAAAGGTCGTACTCCAAGAGGCTGTATTAGAGTATATTTCAGAGTATCATAGAGGATCAATAAATTCACAGATAGTGAAGAAGGGTGATATGATAGATGTGAATGGACTAGGCATCGAATGCATTCCAACAGCAAAACATGTTGATGCGGTAGGATTTAAATTCCATACATCAGGGGGTATTGTTACATATTCAAGTGATACTGCATACGATAAAAAAGTGGTCAGCCATTATAAGGATTCGAAAATCCTGATTTTAAACACGATATTCCCTTCCGGACGCCAGCCAGAAACACATCTTTGCACGGATGATGCGGTGAAGATAGCCAGTGAAGTCAAACCAGAACTGCTTGTATTAACGCATTTTGGTGTTCGAATGTTAAACAAGGATCCTGTAATTGAGGCTAAGAGAATAATCGAGGAGACAGATATTAACACAATTGCTGCAGACGACGGTATGCGGATTAATGTGGATAGCCTGGATCATTGATTACTCGACAGACTCGATGATGACTCTGTCAATATCGCCGAACAATCGCTCATCTATCATCCCATCATTATCAATCTTCTTATCAGATGATTTCTCGCATCCACCATCCTCACTGCAGACAAGTCCATCACCACAACTCCCACCAGCATTAAAGGGTTCTCCGCAATTACCTGTCGCATTGCATTTCAAACAGTCAGTACATGCACGACCTGGATTTGGCACGCATTTACCAGATTGGCATATCATACATTTTTCTTCTAATGATCCGAGAGCCCCGCAAAAATGGTTTTCAGAAATCTTACTGCAGTCTCTTGCCTTTAATTTTTCAGGTTTAGAGACTTGTGCAAGGAAGATTCCGCCTCCAACAAGGAGTATTATCCATAAGATAGTCAGGTTCTTTACAGTCGCAGGCTCCATCGTGATCTAAAAAATATTTTCATTCTACTGTAACACTTTTTGCAAGGTTCCGTGGTTTATCAGGATCCAAACCTTTTAAGACTGAGATATAGTAGGATAACATGTGTAGGGGGACGATATTTAAGATCGGCGACAATATGTGATCTGTCTCAGGGACATTAATGTCACAGTTTGGACCGACCTTTATCATATTAGCCCCACGGGCTTTAGCTTCTTGAATATTCGATTCCATCTTAACCTTTAGTTTTCCGTCACCTACCAGGGCTATTACAGTTGTATCAGAATCAAGTACTGCAAGTGGCCCATGCTTTAATTCTCCGGCCGCATATCCTTCAGCATGCAGGTATGTTATCTCTTTTAGCTTTAACGCACCCTCTAGTGCGGTGGGATAATTAATATTCCTGCCTATGAAGAAGAATTTCCGTGTTTCCACACTCTTTTCTGAGATTCGTCTAATCCGCTTATCCTTGATTATATTATTTATCATGCAATCCAGAGATCTGAGCTCTCTTAACGATTTCCTGTATCTACTCTGGGTTATCTTTTTCTTATTTATTGCATGAGCCAGGCAAAGCCTTGTCAGTACGACAAGCTGACCAATATATGCTTTTGTTGATGCTACTGCTATCTCCGGCCCACTATAAGTGTATATGACTGCGTCAGAGCATCTTGTTAGACTGGAACCCACAACATTCACAACGGATACAACATATGCGCCTTTTTTATGTGCTTTCTTGACGGCTGCGAGCGTATCCGCTGTTTCGCCGGATTGCGATACTGCTATGACTGCACAGTCCTTCCCAATTACCTTTACAGTAGAATATCGGAATTCAGATGCGAAAACAGCTTCGCTTGGCACACCATATTCTTCGAGGAGATATTTTGCGGTAAGGCATGCATGATATGCTGTACCGCAAGCTATAATATATACTCTTTTTTTTCCAGATAATTTATCCGCTATCTTCTTTAACTCTGACTCTGGAAAATTCATTGCATTTAATGCGGCGGCAGGTTCTTCATGTATCTCCTTCAGCATAAAATGTCTATAACCGGCTTTTTCAGCCTCGGTTAGATTCCAGTCTATTTTTTCAATCTTCTTTTTCTTCTTCTTGTTGGTAGCCAGATCCCATATCTCAATATTCGAGGAGGACACTATACCATATTCACCGTCTTCTAGTATAATCGTCTTTTTTGTATTGTTCATAAAGGCGGGTGCGTCAGAGGCGATGTAATTCTCATCTACGCCAAGGCCGATTAGTAGGGGACTGTGTTTTCTTGCAACAAGAATTTTATCTGGATCCATCCGCGATACTGCGGTGAGTGCATAGCTTCCATCGATTCTTTGAATGGCTTTTCTAAAAGCTTTGAGAAAATCTCCTTTATAATAATCTTCGATTAAATGAGCTACTACTTCCGTATCTGTCTGCGACTTGAATTTATGCCCGTTCTTGATCAACTCATTTTTTAGTTCTATATAATTTTCTATTATCCCATTGTGTGCTACTGCAAAATCTCCTGTGCAATCACTATGCGGATGAGAGTTTATCTTCGATGGCACGCCGTGTGTAGCCCATCTTGTATGTGCAACACCGATATTCGACTTGAGTTTTTTTGGCATGACTTTCGCGCGCACATCATCGACTTTGCCTTTGTCTTTTGGGATGCTGATCCCGTCTTTTGTTATGAATGCTATGCCTGCCGAATCATATCCACGATATTCTAATCGTTTGAGCATGTCGAATAGTATTGATGGTGCATTCTTCAATCCGACATATCCTGCTATCCCACACATTAATCTTATATTTTAAAGTTCATGGATATATATTGAGTACTCAAAGTGTTGGGTTGATGTAATAATGGATAGGAAGTATACTGGCTGCTGGACGGCATTGGTCACTCCATTTAATAAGGATTATAGTGTGGATTGGGAGCAGCTTGAAGAGAATATTGGATTTCAGGTCGCTCAGGGACTCACAGGAGTTTTACCTATGGGAACTACCGGAGAGTCTGCGACAGTCACTCATCAAGAGCATTCACAGATAATTGATAAAGTATTCGAGTTTGCAGATGGGAAGGTATTAGTTCTTGCTGGAACTGGTTCAAACAGCACTGAAGAAGCAGTATTTGAGACACGGAAGGCTGTTGAGACTGGTGTAGACGCCTGCCTTCTCGTGGATTGTTATTATAATAAGCCTTCAAGCATCGAGTTGAGGAAAGAGTATTATTCACCAATATTATCCGAGTTCCCTGACATGGATTTCATTTCATACGCGATTCCAGGAAGGAGTGTTACAGTGATTCTTCCAGAAGATCTGGCTTTGATCCGAAGCGAGCATAAGAATCTGGTTGCAGTCAAAGAGGCTACAGGAGACTTCGAAAGGATGAAGCGGACTAGAGAAATCCTGGATGATGATTTTAATATTATAAGCGGGGACGACCCAAACACATACAAGATGATGACCGACAAGACGATTGGGGCAGGCGGAGTGATCTCAGTCATCAGCAATATCACGCCAGGACCCATCGAAGAATACACTAGGTTAATCCTTGATGGTAAAAAAGATGCTGCAGAGAAGATCGACAATGCACTATCACCGTTATTCAATGTTGTAGGAGTTGCAACAAAAGAAAAACTGACACTACCTAACGGTAAAACCTGTGAAGTCACCCAGAAAGTACCTAATCCAGTACCAGTAAAAACCATGATGGCAGGATTAGGCATACACGAGAATTTATGCAAGAGGCCGATGGGTAGGTTGAGTAAGCAGGGTGTTGGCATTGTCAGGGATGCTTTGAAGAATGTGTGGGAGAATTATCCTGCTGCACTTGAGCCTGTTGAAGGACACTATGATGTATGTGTCGCAGATAGGCTTGGTGATGATAAGATCTGGAGTGCCTTGAGTTATTAGGTTTTAGTGGCTTGTCTAAGATATTCATCGAATCTCTTCGGATCCTTCAAGTATGCATCTACTGCCTGGGTTGCTGGATGATATAATAACGCGATTTTTAATTCTCTCTCTACTTCCCTGGCAACAATAGATATCGGATCTATTAACTTGCCTTGAACCTCTGCACTTGCTTGTGCAACAGTTTTAAATGATTTGATATAGCCTGTTTCCCAATCTTGTTCAGTCAATCCTAAACCGATCCTTGGTTCTGCAATTTGAATCCATTCCAGGCAATTAGGTGGATCCTGCCGAGTCTCAGAGAAAGGCCTTCCACACATTATTCCTGTAATCCTAAACATCCTGTAGATCATCATTTCTTCAGTTGAGAGTCCTCCCCCTGATCTTCTTTCATTAGCATCATGTATTCGATTGAATAACCTGCAGGCATCTGTCTCCCAGTCTGCTTTATTCGGCTGGCATTCTCCTATTAGACCAGCATCAGGAGTATCCCCATATGCAAAGTCGGTTAACCGCTTTAATGACTGGATGAATAATCCTCTACGACCTTTTGTAATCCAATCATCACCCCAATGATCATCATCTTTTGGTACAAATCGTATTACTGTAGTTGTCATCGCTTTAGCTTGTCTGTGACATAGCATATCCAGGAATCCTTGGCATGCATCTGTGTTTATCTCATAGGGCATATCACCAAGTTCTAGAGGACCTGCCTTCATGCTTAGAAAGAGTTCTAATTCAGGAGCCTTTATCTCGGGATGGTTCATCGAGTCGCCACACGCCTTCACAAAGTATCCCATCCGCTGACCCTCGATGCTTCCATCCTCCACCCAGGGTTTTAGCATAGCCTGTAATTGTTTGACGTCAACTACCGTATCCCTCTGCTGGGGTAATCGATAACTTCCTCCACTACCCGTTACTTGAGTCATTATCCTATTTTTAGGCAGTTTTTACTTAAGAAATAGCTCACCATGTAACTCCTGACTTGCGGACATCCAACCTCTCTGTGTTTCCACGAGATATTTCGGCTAGGATCCCCATATTATCAAATATTAGTTCTCGTTCCGTTCCGCTTGGATTATTACCTGCTAGAATCCTGGAAAGACCCCTTGATAATCCTCTAATTGATTCTTGGACATATTTCACTCTTGTACTGTATTGAGGACTTTGTTCATGGTCAATTTGAGGTATCCTATTAGTTCTTGGCACGAATAATAACTCGCTTGGATCGATTGGATCAGTAATATGTATGTGAATACCCCGCTTACCTAGTCTTTCATCATTGAAGTCATAGTCTCTTGACACAGCCATAAGCCCTTTCGGATCGTCTAGACGCGAACCCATGAAAACCCAACGTAATTTTCGGCTTGGAAAGTTAGGAGTCATATTCTCATCAATAGGTGGTAAAGCAGCCATATCTTTAAAAACAAAAGTCGTCCCTGTCTCCAAGTCTAGACTGCTTTTATCAGTGAAACCTATGGGAAACAAGACTGAATGCTGCACCATTTTATGATCTGGTGTTGGAGCCCTATTGAATACTCCTGCGATCGGGGGTTCTAATGGATGTGCTCCAGAGTCATCAGGCATATTGGCTTGTCTTCCAAAATCAACGATATATGTGAGAGGGCCTTGGTTTAATACCATGAAGCGTGTCGTCTCTATGGCAGCAGCGCATTTATCAGCTGATACATCTCGTATCTGGGCTAGTTTTTCAGCTCGTTTAAAACCGTCAGCATCACTTTTTAGTCCCTGAAAGTTCGCGAGAGGTTGTCTTGCATCATGCAGATATGATCCGATATGATGTGTAAGCTCATCAGGAAGCATATCAGCCAGCTTCCTCAGATAAACATCCTCATTTTTAGTAGCATGCATTTTAACTATAAATTTTAGGCTGTTATGAGTTATAAAAGCCTTATTTCACTAATCCACGATCTCTTAAGTAACTGATATATGGTCCAGGATTAGTCAGGAACTTGTCTAGGCCTGCATTTTCGAAGGCGTGAATTTCACGGGATTTTTCAGATATCTATCAAGTGCATTAGCTGCATTAGTGTAGCCTAGTGAAGTCTCTATTTCTTGTTGAAATGCTGCCACCCCATAATCAATGGTTAGTTCTGAACTCCGAGCTTTGGCAGCTGTCTTTCTTTGATCTGTCAACCAGCTATTATTCATATCTGTTTCAGTCAATCCGTTGTCTCTTCTTGATTCGACAAAACTTATCCATTCAAACTTAGACATCGGTTTTGCAGTATTAACTACATCGTCACTTCTATCTTCGAGAAGACTTTTCAAATCACGCCTGGAGACCAGCCCATCAGTAGTAGGACTGGATTTTGTTCTAGTCACAACACCTGCGACACGAAGCATATTGTCGAAAAGGACTTCTCCCGGCTCTTGAGGACCATGGCCTTTTCTATCATATGCACTGCGCATCAGATCATAGGTCTGGCTTGCACTCTCTTCCCAGGGTGACCTTTGCTTGGGACTAGCATCTATCAAATCCTCTGTAGCCATCCCACGTGTGAAAGCCAATAAATGTTCATATGACTTAGCGTACCTGGCTCTCAAACCTCTTGTCATAAACTGATCGCCTAGGGTATCCTCTTCTTTTGACACTGCCCGTAACATCGCTCGACCAGCAGGCAATGAAGCAGTAGTCGACGATACATTCAGAAATGAATCTAGTTCTTCATCAGTAAGACCATTCCCTGACTTGCAGACACCGATCTCACCACTAAAATCCCCAAGAAGGGCGTTTAAGTCTTCTCCAGTAGCAGTATCGAGATTTTTTGTAAAGTAGGCTGTGGTACGTATTATCCTTGCTCTACGCTGTCCCTCAATAGTCCCGCCTCTTATCCAGGAATCTACTTCATCACGAAGCTGTTCACGGTTAACAGTCTCTACTCTACTGGGCGCTATATGTGCCCTTTTTGGATCACTCATATCTACTGTAGCAACAACATTATGACCATCAGGCAAAACACTTTTCGCTTTATCATCGATAATTACTGCCATTCTATGAATATTTTAGGATGTCTTAATTAATTACTAACATGTCCTTGGTTTTCGTGCCTGTGGGCAGTTTTGAACAGCATGGCCCCCATCTGCCCTTTGAAACGGATTCATTGATAGCATTAGCAGTCTCGAAAGTAGTTGCTGCCAGATTAAAAGCTAGTTTAGGGGATATTATAGAGATTGGAGTATCTGTAGAACACATGGATTTCCCAGGGACTAAGACACTCACTGTATCAGAATTCAAGAACAGGATCATCGAGACAGAAGACATATACCCGGACGTCATCTTCATAAACGGTCATGGAGGCAACAATAAATACTTGAAAGATCTTGGTGTCAGACACGTGAATCTAACCACTTTATTCGATCCATATGATCATGCTGGAGAAATAGAGACTAGTATGATAATGTTCATAACACCAGAACTAGTCGAGAAGAATAAGATAACAAAACACGAGTTTAAATGGCCTGATAAAAACGATTGGAAGATGAAAGACTATAGTGAAACAGGAGTATTAGGAGATCCTACAAAAGCTAGCCCAGAGAAAGGAGAGAAATACTTCAATAAACTCGTTGAAAAAACAATCCAGAAGATAAGGAATGCTAAATCATAGACTCTGCTATACTTCTTCCATCTGCTTTTTTTAATCTACTGTCAGCTAAACCACGATAAAAAAAAAAATAGAAACTATTAGATAAGGAGGAGCCTTATTTCTTCAGATCTAGGATTGCTTGGGCTAGATCTCCGTTAGAAGCTTCTAAAGCTGCAATAGCCTTTGCCTCGGGGACTCCTGCTTGTTCTGCCACCATTTTCACGTCCTCGTCAC
>CAYREE010000106.1:0-8109 GCA_964423225.1 uncultured archaeon
TGATGCGGGTGGTGATGGAGAGAAGAACTTGGAAACTGCCTTATTAGAAGGTGATTTCAATCCAAAGGTGAGTAATAGATTGGGGGTATTTCTTGGATTATTGCATCTGAATACAATTGGGGAAAAGATTTTCATTAGAGAGAGCCAATCAGAAGATTCCAATCATTGGATGAAGATGTTGAAGATGAGGACAATAGGGGCTCTTGAGCATAACAGTTTAGGGAAAAAAACAGAGGATGGTCTGAAAACCCTATATTCTAATGGAAGAAATAATAGCCTAAGGATTGTCTCTACATTGGATTATTGTCCTAAAAACGTATTACATTTGCCTGATGATCGTATTGGAGTGCTGGATTTTGAGCTTTCTTCTGGATTCGGGGATAGTGCATACGACCTTGGTTTTCTCATGGGACACTATCTCTTATCTGGAATACTTATTCCAGAAAAAATAGAAGATGCCCAAAAATCTTTAATAGAAATAGTTAAAGGTTATTACGAGATCGCAGATGAAATAGTGGACAAGGAGCACAAGGATAGAGTGGTCGCGTATGCAGGCTCAACACTGATCTATAGAGTCTTAGGCTCCAGCAGGGCTCCGTTTATAACGACTGATATGCGTAAAACCGTATTGTCAGTAGGATGCCACATAATCAAAACCCAACGAAACATTGAGGGCTTAAATGATATACTCGGATTATGCAGAACATTAAGAAAATCATATGATGCAGAAGAATTACTGCGTCACATGACATAACCAATGGGGAAAAGCTTGGGCCTGATGAGATTCGAACTCATAATCCTCACTTGTTGACCATCGAATATATCCTCCTATCCTTAAATTTCTCGATCGTCTCTATTTTAAAGTTTTGTCTTATCATTTGTGATATGTCCTGTTTTTCGTCAAAGCAGATGATCAATCGATGTGGTCTTTGCGAAGCCATGTTTTCAAGGAAAAGCTGAATGGGATGTTGTGTGTTTGGATTTTCCGAGGGATCCACCCATGTTGATGCCCTTCCAAAAGGGGGATCCGTCACTACGACCACTGGATATTGGGATTTAGGCAATTGAGATGTCAACGCATTCCCCTCTGTCACAGACCACTTTGGGCATGCATGCGTTGATTGCAGTTGTTCAAAGTTTAGTTGGGTTGCGGCAACTGCGTCTGGATCAGCATCAACACCATATATCTCTCGAATCCTCGGATAATTTAGAGTGGCGACAACGGGTACCACTCCCTTACCAACAAAGGGATCATATAATGCAACATCACTATCCTCTTGAGTTGCATAATGGAGCATGTGTTGAGCAACTACTGGAGGGAACTTAGGAGTAATATCGGATTTTATCAGAGATTTTCCGTCCGTATACATCAATGGTGGAAGAACGATTTTCTCACCGTAAACTTCGACCACCATGATAGATAATCTGGAAGGGATGCAATATAACCTGCTTGGCAATGCTGAAAAGGACCAAAGTCAGTTGAGAGGCAGAGAAGAGATATTGGTTTGGGCCTGATGAGATTCCGTTTCCGTTGATCACTTACCTCATCAGGTTGAATACTCAACCCCGTTAAAGGCTTCGTTCAAATGGGCCTGATGAGATTCGAACTCATTTGAGTCCGTGTCATTCATTCATATCACTTATTAGATATTGGACTCATTAGTTAAAATAATGGGCTTTTAGAAGAAATGAGAGTTCAATGAAAACTTACCATGGAGTTAATCAAAGAGTATAACGGAAGAAAATTTATTGAAAGTGAATATTATCCAAGATATTACCTTTATCTCTTACAATACTGCTATTATAAGAAAATATTTTATGCTAATGGAAGGGGAGTTTCATTATATGGTAGGTGGAGACTACCTGCTGAGAACTTCAATGAAATGTCCTTTCCAGTGCCACCATATCAAATTCAAAAGGAAATATCAGAACATATTGACTCAGAAATTGATAAAATTGATAGGAAAAAAGAGTTAATAGACAAGCGTATAGTACTTTTCAAGGAATTAAAACAATCGTTAATACATCATGTTGTTACTGGAAAAGTTGATGTTAGAGGTGTTGCGGTATGACAACGGATACGTCTGAAAAAGCTTTCCAGAATGATAGTATAGCTCACCTGATCTCCACAGGTTATCTCAAAAGAGGCACGATAAAGTATCAAAAAAACCTGTGTTTAGACCCAGAATTAACACTAAAATTCATACAAGAAACTCAAGAAAACCAGTGGAAAAAGTATGAGAGGATGTATAAAGACCAAGCAGAAGCTAAATTCCTGTCTCGTCTGGTTAAAGAGGTTGAGAAGAAGGGCACGATAAACATTTTAAGAAATGGTTTTAAAGATGTTGGATGTCAATTCACCCTATTCTATCCTAAACCCAACACTAAACTCAATCCAGATTTATTTGTAAAATATGGACAAAACATTTTCTCAGTAATTGACGAGCTTGAATATGAAGACAAAGAACATGGAAGCAGAATAGACCTAGTAATATTCGTAAATGGACTACCCATCCTAACAATAGAGTTAAAAGATACTTTCTCACAAGGTGTGGAAAGAGCCATTAATCAATACAAAACAGACAGAGATCCGCGAGAGCCATTCTTTCACAGATGCTTAGTCCACTTTGCTATGAGTGATGAGAAGATCTACATGGCAACCAAACTAGCAGGATACAAAACCAAATTTCTCCCATTCAACAAAAATCTTGAAAATCCAGAAGTCCCAAATGATTACAAGACAGCATACTTATACAATGATATCTTGCAGAAGAACAAGCTATCAAACCTTCTATCAAACTTTATCCACATGGAGAAAAACGATAAAACAGGTGAAGAATATCCTATTTTCCCAAGATTCCACCAACTTGAATGTGTAAATAATATCTTAGACACAGTAAAACCAGGAAATAGTTACCTAGTACATCATAGTGCAGGATCTGGAAAAACAAAAACTATTGCCTGGTTATCCCATGGACTAATAAGAAAACATAATCGATTAGACAAGCGAATCTATGACATGGTAATTGTCGTTTCTGATAGAAGAGTTATTGATAAACAATTACAAGGTCAGATTAAACAAATACAAAAAACCAAGGGGATTGTCGAAGTAATTGATAAGGACTCTCAACAATTAAAAGAAGCACTTCAGTCGGGAACAAATATTGTAGTGACAACAATCCAAAAATTCCCATATATCCTTGATGAAGTATGTGGCTTGCCAGATAGAAAATATGCAGTAATTATTGATGAGGCTCATTCATCACAAAGTGGCTCTCTTGCAAGAAAACTTAAGAAAGTATTAGCTACCAATAGTTTGGAAGAAGCTGAAGCATTAGAAACAGATGTTTTAGATGAGATTGATGAGGAACTACTAAATGAAATCAAATCCACCAAAAACTTAAAGAATGTAAGTTATTTTGCCTTCACAGCCACACCAAAAAACAAGACATTGGAGATGTTTGGAAATCAGGATGAAAAGGGAGAATTTCACGCTTTCCACACTTATAGCATGAAACAAGCAATTGAAGAAGGCTTCATACTTGATGTTTTACAACATTATCTAAGCTATGCAACATATTTCAAATTATTTAAGAAAATACAAGATGACCCAGAATACGATGAAAAGAAAGCAAAAAGACTCCTTAGAAGTTTTGTTGAAAAACACCCTGTAGCAATATCAAAAAAGACAGAAATAATGTTAGAGCACTTCATGAGTTCTTCAATCCATAAAATACAAAATCAAGCTAAGGCAATGGTTGTAACACGCTCAAGACTACATGCTGTGTTATACAAAAAAGCATTTGATAAACTAATCAAACAAGAAGGATATCCAATAAAGACTCTTGTTGCATTTACTGGAACAGTAAAACATGATGAACAAGAATATACTGAAAACTCTATGAATAATCTCCCAAGTAAACAATCAATAGAAGAGGCCTACTCTAAAAAGGATTACAAAATTTTGATTGTTGCAAACAAATACCAGACTGGTTTTGATCAACCGCTTCTACACTCAATGTACATTGACAAGGTTCTTAACGGAATCATGGCTGTACAAACCTTAAGTAGAGCAAACAGGATTCATAATTCAAAAAATGACACATTAATCCTTGACTTTGCAAATAAAACAGAGGTTATACAAAAGTCATTTCAACCATACTATGAAACAACTTTCCTAAAAGAGGCAACTGATCCCCATAAGCTATATGAACTTGAGGATAAGCTTTTAGATTATCAAATTTTTGAAATGAGTGATGTAGATCATTTTGTGAAAAGTTGGAAAAAGGGGGTTCCACAACCCAAATTACATGCTATTGTAAATCCTATATGTACTGAGTTTAAACAAAAGCCAAAGAAAGATCAAGTAGGCATTAAGAAAACACTAAGAAGATACCAAAGCATCTACTCATTTTTATCTCAACTAATACCATTTGATGATGTAAATTTAGAAAAACTTTACATCTTTAATAAATTTCTTACAAAAAAACTACCAACAATCAATAATCCCTTGCCCTTCTCTGTTATGTATGATGCAGATATCGACTCCTATAAAATAGTTAACAAAGGGGAAAAAGAAATCAAACTAAACGGTGAAGGAGAACTAAAACCAATATCTGATACAGTAGGAGAATATTCGGCAGATATCAGTCAAAGGTTATCAAAGATCATTAAAGATCTTAATGAAGCCTTTGGAACCGAATTTACAGAAGATGATAAAGTGTTCCTAAGTAGGGTAAAAGATCATTTAATGGCAAATACAGACCTTCTAGAAAAAATCCAGAATAACTCAAAACAAAACGTAAAGGCTATTTTTGATGAATACTTCAACCAGGAAATGACCAAATTACTCCATAGTAACATGACATTCTACAAACGGATAGTAGATAATGATAAACTAAGAACTCAATTAAAAACAGCTTTACTCGAACTTGTATATTTTGAATATAGAAAAAATAAAAAAGAATAAGATCGAGGGCATAACCTCGACTTATCTCATACTTTTCCACATTTTATAGAACTTCCAGAACTCAGCGAACTCCTCACTTCCAGCTTCCAGGCCAATCTCCTGTGGAGTTTCAGTTTGCCCTCCATTGAAACAGTCTTCTAATACTGCCCTGTCATCCTCCTCACACATCCCAATATAGAACTCCGTAGAGGAGAAACTCTTATGCCTGGCTAAACGCTTAGTCCTGATAGGGTCTTTACTCGTTTTGTAGACATTTGTAATATAGCTGTGTCGTAGCGAGTGAGTACTTAACCTATGGAGTTTCCTCTCCTTCACGTTCCCTCCGCATTGTCCTCCAGTTGCAGGAACTGTGTAATAGACATCATTCAGTCCTGCTTTCTTAATGTAGTGCCTAAATGCAGTTCTCATATAATCGGAGGAAGCATGTTCCTTATTCTTGTGTATCCGTGTAAAGATAAGATACCCATTCGAGTCCTCAATCCTATCCTTATGTTTGTTCGAATAGCGTCTGAGAAGCTCATATATCCTATCATGAAGCAATACAGTCATGTCCTCTTTCGTCTTCTTACTGCGAACAAGGATTCGTTTATTCCTCCAGTCAATATTTCGAACATTCGCAATCACTGCCTCACTTATACGGAGGCCTAAGTAGTATTGCAGTTGGAAACACATTTTATGAGCAGGGTTCGATATGACCTTCTCGAACCTTCGATACTCCGTAGGCTCGAACCCTCGGTTAATACCTTTGCACCATTTGCGTTCATGGTTCTTATCTTTCTTAACAGCTTCAGTTTCATTCAGTTTGTCCTTAGGAGAACGAATATCACCAGTACACTCCAAATCGAGTGTCGCGGAGTCCCGTGAAACGGGACGGAGTCCCCGTAGTCCGTCAGGACGAAGGGGATGGGCCTGATGAGATTCGAACTCACGGCATCTCGATCTCTCAAACATAATTTTCCGTGAACGCTTTTGCGCGGAGCGGAAAAGGGTTCTATGAGTCGAGCGCTCTAACCAACCTGAGCTACAGGCCCGTTTATTTGGTTTTTGAGGAGATAATATTGTGTGTTTTATATTATAAATCTTTATCTTGCTGTTAGGTCTTTTATCATGATTACTCGGTCGACTATTCCTCCGTCCCCGTAGTCGTGGCCTCCTACTTCACTGTATCCGTGTCTTTCGAAGAATCTTAGGCCGTCTGTGTTGTGTCTGTCGACGTCGAGTGTTATTGATGTCATGTTTTCGGCTCTGGCTATTTTTTCGATTTCTTCCATTAGTGCGGTGCCGTATCCTTTATCACGTTGTTCTTCTTCGACGAATACTTCTGGTATGTGCATTCGATGTGTATTGTCTTGGCCTCCCAACAGATAGTTGACGTTTCCAACTTGTCTATTGTCTTTATCCATTATCCGTAGTATGTCTCCCTTGTTTTCAAACGAATATTTTAATCTATATGATTCTTCCTCTGATTGGATGATCCTCTTGCCTTTCACTATCTCTTCCGCTTCTTTAGGACTGATCCTCTCCTTTATGAGCATTGTCCCGATCGCCTCCAATTCCCGGGTGTTCAATGTCTGTTTTCCCTTTAATTCGACAGCAAGTTCTTTAGCCCGCTCATTACTTGTCTCTTCCAATATTCTTGATAGTCGCTCGGGAGTAAGTGGAATTTCAATTTTCTTGGGGGTAAGTGGTTTTTTCTGGGGACTCATTGTATTATATTATGGACCATACATCAATTATTATCCAAATGAACAAAGACGAGTGGATTCCAATCAGAGAGGGTGTCTTTCGTAAATCCTTAGCAGAGGATTCTGGTAGGGGTATTCAAATGGATTTGATTCGTTTAGACCCGAACTTTGTTGATCAAGGTCATTTGCATGATGATTTTGAATGGGTTTATGTGCTTGAAGGCGGGTTCACAGATGATGCTGGAGTTCATAAGGCAGGTGACTTTGTCTTAAATACGACTGAGGGTGTTCATAAGCCGTCGACAGGTGATGATGGCTGTCTCCTACTCATCGTCTGGACTGGTAGTGTAAGCCCTATTGAATAGGTTTTATTCCCACGGTTCCGGTATTATAATATGCAGGTAGAAGGTACTGGAGAAGGCCATAATAGAAGGACTTTCATGAAGGTTGCGGTAGCCAGCGGTGCTGCAGCCGCGGGTTTACTGGGCTGGAATGCATTGAAAGATTCGGTGCCTAAGACTATTCAAGAGGCTAATATCCGGGATTGTATGATAGTATTGCATGATCCGAAATGTCAGGATGATATGGAGGCCGCTGCATTTCGTAGTATTGAACTGATGAAAAAACATGGTTTATCAGAGGTTATCCAAGGCTATAACAGCAATGTCTATACTGCAGGCGACATGGATCTTACAGGAGATCGTTTGATGCAGAGGTTTGACAGGCCAATGATACTACATAAGGATTCAAAACTCTTCAGACAGATCCAGGGTATGGCAGGCCCTAATTCAGGATTAGTGGCTGATAATGCAGAGTATATTGTATTAACACCATCTGTCGCACATGATAAACGAGGTTTCACAACAGAACCTGATGGATTATTTATCCAACAGCATCCTGAACACGGTTCCGTATTATATGTGGATACTATGGAAGGACAGTCTAATGCTGGAGTACGCTTTCCAGAAGAGGTTTCATTTACGACAACTCATGAAGCCGGACACTCTTCCCGACAGGGAGATGGTCTTTCAAGACTAGACAGTGAGCATGATGCCCATTCAAGACAAGCTGAGAGTGTGACAGCGAGGATCAAGAGATATCGCTGGGATACAAACCCGCCCAGGACCGGGCGTGAAGTCAGGAAATATCAGGCTTTAAGCGATATGGAATATGTATGCCGTGAAAGGATTGCGACAGCAGAATACTTGAGAGGATATGGTACTGATTATGCAAACGTATATCCCATGGAAGCCATCTCAACAACAGAAATACTAGAATCAGAAGTTGATGGGCCTGGATTACGCCAGAGGCTTGAGCGTATAGGACAAGTCAATACTCAGGACCATGTTCGTAACGGAGAGTTAAGAGATGCGATAGACATCTCTTTGATTGTCCGTGAAAACAATGACAAGTCAGCTGCTGCAAAACAACTAGTAGACATCATTGGAAATACAG
>CAYREE010000107.1:0-2637 GCA_964423225.1 uncultured archaeon
TGTTGACGACCACTACCATTTGATTCAATCAAAGATTGTAATATTGGGATATAGTAACCAGGTTTTGGAAATACTTTTCCACGCTTTTTTCTTTCTCTTTTTTCTTTCGTATTGCCTGGTGTTGGTGTAGTGATTGTAGTTTGAATCTGCTTATCTTCTGTTGCAATACGGAGTTCCGATTTTATACGATAACTATACAGTGGTGTAAACATATGCATATGTACCTTTTTTGGATTAACATTATCACGTGTATAAGTTTTAAATTCGAGAATAGAATTTGCTCTACTTGCTCGTTTTTCAAATTGTTTTCCTAAGATACCAACAATTTCATCTATTATAACAATAATTTCTGGTCTCTTTTCAAGTATAATATCACCGATAATATGCTTATTGTGACTATCAGTAATCCCGCGTTTCATTGATTCGGATATCTTTCTAAGCGCTTTTAGATTATCTGGTATTTCTTCATCATCACTAATTTGGTCGCCTACCCTTCGAATTGCATCATCACAAAGCAATTTTAATTCGATAATATACCACGCTTTATTCTTAAAATCAACTACAAAACCATCGGGAATTCTATTAATTCCGGGAATCGTGGGAATCTTAGTTTTATTAAACCACTGGCAATGCGGTCCGAAGATGTCATTAACATGATACTTTACCATCGGTTCAAAATCTTGTTCTTCTAAAGGTGGCTTCCATTTACGATAAACTACACCATCTTTAACAATAATTAAATCATTTGAATCTACCATTTAACTCCCCCTAGGAAATGTACTTGGCAATTTCTTCTTTCGCTTGTGACTTTTGTTCTTCAGTTACGTCTTGACCACTTTTCCAGATCTCGGCAACCAAATCACACATGAACTCATGATTGTTATTGAAAGCAGCTTCTATTATATTCCACTCCTGACCTTCTGGAATCATATCCCGAGTCATCTTGTCCAATCCGATTGAAGTTACAGTATTGACAAACAATTGGAAATCTTGTTCTTCTTCCACGATAATATCATAAATCTTCTTGAAATTCTGTAATTTTGATAATAACTCATCATCAAGGACAAGCTCATTAGTCATAATCCGGCATGTTTTGAATGCTATATAAGTGTTCCCACATAATCGTTCTGTTCATAGATGATGTTTGTGTCCCTTCCGCCTGACTCGCACGTCTGCCGTGTCTCGGGGGGCGTTGAGCCAAAAATGAATCGGGTGTCTACTTCGCTGGTGGCATCCATTAACACGACCAAAATCGAACTAACAATCGTGATTGAACCGAATCCGGTACCATCGGACCCCTGGAAACAACGGCCGTCATATCGTCGGAAATCATGGGTCGGGACCCCATAATATATCTTATACTATGGAGCCCCAGGCTCCATGACTCCAAAATCGATTGGACCCGGATTAAATATTATCCACTTACTCGTCACCAGTATCAGTAGCACTCTCGGCGAGCTTAGGATACCAGAATAAGACATTCTCGACTGTCTCCTGGAATTTGGTGGTAAGCTTCTCCAGCTCGACCTTTCTCTTGGGTGGGATGTCCTTCCATGTGAGAAGGCTCTCCGCAATCACAACATTCAACAGGGTCATCTTCTGGACATGGAGATCTGAAGCCAGCTCCGATAGTAATCCAACTACCCACCAGATTATATAGGGGCCCTTGCGGATTTGCCTTCCATCTGAAGGGTGTAGGTGACCTTCAAGGACGTTTGTGTCTATGAACACATCACCTGACCGGAGTAGCTTCCTTTTATTCTCTCGGATGAGCTTCCGGGCATCACCATACTTCTTCTGAAGTATCGCAGCTCCATGCTTTGTGACGTGTTGGGTCACCTTCGCCATACTCAGTTCGGATTCCAATCTTACCAATTGTAACGTTGCTTCGACTGGATATGGGAACTTTCCGGTAGTACGCTTGGGTGGTTGCTGGAGATCTTTATCACTGAAATCCTGATTTAGGATTGCTTCCAATGGTTGATCTGCCAAACTTATATTTTCGTTTATGGTTTCTACATTTTCAATTTCTTCGTCTTCAAAATATACATTTGTTGTCATACTTTCACCTTCGAAATATCGATGAAAAATGACACCCCGACAGCAGAGAATTAATAAAGCTCCAATCCATATCCCAATTGCAATTTTGAAATATCGACTGGCGCTCTCTACTCAGGGGGTGCCACCTTTCTTTTTTTCTCAGTCACGCTCCCCAGGACTAGCTTCGTCCTGATTGTGATTGTTGTTTTGTGTTGTGCTCTCGTTATCTGTGACCTTTGGTGCTGGCTCGGTAGGTTCGGTGGACTCCTGTACGCCACCAGCTACATCATCTGTCGTCAGCGTGGTCTGGGTGCCAGGTGTGGCTGATGATTCGGGTGTCTGTGCGATCTCCGAGACTGGCTCATTATCCTGTTCGAACACTGAGTCCATGTCTGGTTTCAGTACCAACTGCCCCCTCGCCCATCGAGTGACCGAAACAGGTATTCGCTTGCCTTGCACTAAAAGTTCTGCTTGAACAGACTTTATGGGATTGTATTTTCTTATTGTGTCTTTGATTAAGTTATTCATGTTTATATCTCCATATTTATCGAGCATGTGTGCTGTTCTATCTAGGTACAACTTGGGAAATTCCGCTAC
>CAYREE010000107.1:2648-8068 GCA_964423225.1 uncultured archaeon
ATTGTTACTAGTTTGCGGGTATTTCGTCGTCGATATTTGAATCTCCTAATCCGTTATAAATGTTCGGCTGATTGGTTGCGGATTCGTCGTTTATGCCCATTGGTTTTTTTTAGAGTTGTTCCAATCGTGAGCAGCTAGCATTTTAATTGGTGAATTTTTAAACCACTTTTTGCCCAGCTTAATCGAAATCCCAGATTCCTTTGTTTGGAATACCTGTATCATATCTTCTTTGGTTTCGAAATTATCTGTTCGGTAATTCAATAGCGCTACGATTAAGGGAATGTCTCTTTTATTGTAGGCTTTGATACAGTGTTCACCTTTTGCATTTTGATATAACCAAACTGGTAGATGAAAACTATGCACCACAAATACCGCATTCGTTGGTGATTCTTTATTCACAATAGTTTCTGGAATAGATTCAAATATTTCCATGAACTCTCTTACATCTGGATCTGTCAAATCTCGATTATCCAGTACTGCCATACCAAATTCTTCAGTCTCGAAGACTATTGTATCATCTGGCATTACGTACTTGTTTATTACGTTTATTTCTTCTGTTTTGGGTTCTGAGTTTTTAGATTTTCTAGACATGTGTTACACCTCCTGTAGTTGTAGGGGGTTGTGTAACTCTAATTTCTTTCCTATCTGGGGTGACATATTCATCTTCAAGCACTCTGACAATCACTGGTCGCTCTGGGATATCTGTCACCAGTACAGCCACTCGCTTCCCTACCAGGGAATCGTTCAACTCAGCCTGTACAAGGTCTCTTGTACCCTCGTCCATCAAGATCCTTGCCGTGAATATGTCTCCTGTGGACTTGAGTAATTTCAGCACCATAGAAACCGAGCAATGGTCAATAGCTAGGAGTGTACCCGTAGCTTCCTGCCATGGGTCAAGTGTGTACACTTCATCGTATACGGTCACTCGGCCACCTCCATGCAATGTGATATAGTAAAAAGTGGGTGTGTGACGCACTTCGGCCATTGTATTAAACGAAATATAATGCCATAGTGTCTTATGTATGGTGTAATAGCGGCATGTACCGCATATGGAAAGGGGATTCTACCATTATACGCCGACCTAGCGTGCGCTAAACACAATTTGCGCATGAAAAGTGGCTTATGTGCCATAGTTATCAACTTGGTAAGCGGGTGTGTGCCCGTAGTCAAACATTTCAATGATGTTTACTGCACAGCTATGTATGGTTATACACAGGTATGAAATGCTATAGGGCTGAATTGGGTGAATTTATCGGTAGTATTAAAGAGTTCCGATTACATTCCCAAGATTTTTAAATTTATTCCGATAGACTAAGCCATTAATGGCTCACTATTTAAAGTATCCGGTCTTTTGACTCCACCAAACCCGCCTTTACCATAATATCTTTTCCATCTTTGTAAAATATCACAAACTCCCCAGGCTTCACCCCACCCAATTCCTTTTGCACCTTGACCGGGAGTGTGATCTGCATCCGACTTGTAATCTTCGCCTGAGCCAGTTTGGGCGGAGCATCTTCTGCCATGCCCAATAGGGTAAGGGGCTTCCTTTAAATACAGCTTTCAAGGAATCCTTGGTGATTTTAAATAGTAGTTGCTCTCTGAACCCTATTGACACTTTGGTGAATGACAATGGCTGATATTCGTGAGCATATTGAACCGTGGAGCTGTCCTTTCAACCACGACCCGTCTTGGAGAGTGAAAATCCAGATCACCGCAATTCCAGAATTCAAGTCTCCAAGGAAGGATGGACTAGTACTCAGCGATATTGATGCTGAAGGTTGGTTCTGCGTGAGCTGTCAGGCTGCTTATATTAAGGGGCTAGCGCCAGATGCGATGCTCATAGAAGATGAGCTAGGGGGTTTTGATGATGATTGACATCGAACCATTTCTACCAAAGAAATGCCCTGAGTGTCCTAAATCACCGCTTCCTGAACATAATCCAGTTGATGAAGATGGTGTAAGACATTATAAAACCGGTCTTGATGCTTTTCGAAATCCTACTATCCTGGCGATTGGGCAATTAATGGGAAACACTAATCCAGATGCTACCATAGACTTGGTTGAAATCCTACTTCACGAAGTATTAACGCACTTTGATAGATTACGACCAAAAAAAGGTAGGCGAACAAAAAATACTCGTTGGAAGAGTGATGTTCATCAACAGCGCTCGTATTTAGTCAATGAAGGAGTACTCCTAAATTTTGACACTGGTGAATGAGATGAAGGTGATTGGATATTCACAGAGAAAGGGTGGCTAGTATATCGTAAAATACTAAACCCAGGACTAGTGAAGGAGTAAGGGGGGGCTCTGGGTACACCCACCCCAAACCAAGCAGTATCCACACAATCACACCTACAATCTCTAACATTCAGCCCTGGTGGTATTTGGGGTATTCAGGGCGTATATTCAGGGTGTGGGTTATCGTCGGTGGTCGGGGTGAAATTCAGGGAATGCTAACGATGGTGATTTTATTATATTATCAACTAACTACGCTTGTGAATAATAGATTGTAGTATATTAGATTGTGATTTTATATCTTTATTCGGTAAATTATAGTTATCTAGAAAGTATAGTAAATTATTCTTTGTTCTATACTTAGTGCATCTATAATATAAATAGCTGATAAGGCTTTCTACGAATTTTCTTATTAATAAAATATCATGCTCATCAAGATATATATCTATTCCCTTATGTGCTATTGAGTTTCTATAGGTCTTTATAATTTCTAAGAGTTCATTAATATATTCCGTTTTTGAGAAAATCACCTTTAATCTTTGTATTACTTTTTTACTTTTTTCCTTTTCATCTTTTCTCAATATTACTTCAAATATTTGCCAAAAATATAACAACTGATAGTGTTCTTGATAATTATCAATAGCTGCTCCATATAATCTAATAGCTAATTTATAAACATCTTTTAACTCTGTATCAATCATTTGATTTTGACCTTTTAAATATTTTCGAATAAGTTTCAATCTCTCATCTGACAATACAATCTTTGGTTCGAAAACTGGTTGCAAGTTATAATAGTATCGCAAGAATTCTTTTTCTTTATTATAAATTAATATGAATTTAGGAAGCTGAATTGCTGATAGTGGTTTAGGTTGATCTCCTGGAAATGAAAAAGTAACTCCGCCCGGTAACGGATATGAGTATGCTTGTATCCAAAAATTAAGTAAACATCTAAGGAATTCAAACTTATCATTAAGTGAATTATAAGCATTATCATGGTGTTGTGCTTTAATTGACGTATACATAATAAGATAATCCTTGTTAAGTGATTCATAAACGTCAGGTGTTTGTATTTCATCTATCTCGGGAGATTGATATTTATCAAAAAATGTACGTTTATCAATAATCTTAAATTTATATCCATCTATACTAATCTTTTTTATAGGGAACGATTTTTCATTTACTAACAATTGAAAAGCTACAATAAATTCTTTCTCTTCGTGTAGATAATCTAGTAATTCAATATTTATTCGTTGTTTAATCTTATAGACTGTCGGCGCTTTATACTTTTTCACTTTGTTAATCGTATTTATTAATACTTGCCTCTTTATTTCACTATGATATGGTATGTCTTCCATTTTTATATATTTACTTAAGATGTAAAGATAATGGAAGAAAGATGCAATCTTTTGAAAATCACGAATGACAAAATTATCAACTCTTGTATCAATCATTTGAATACATTTGTTAAATAAATCCATCACCACTTTTTCATCGGAAATATTAATTTCTCCAACCATTATTTCACTTCATTTATATTTTGAGATGCTAGTGCGAGTATACTGATCGTCACACTCTAGTCAATACCCATCATACCTTTAGCTCTTTCGGTCACTCAATCCAGCCTTCATCACCCCAGCCCACCCACATACCCTGCCACCCACCACAAGCCCTATATATTGTGTCAAGCCCCCAATCGAGATTCCTTTAAGCCTCAGTCAACCCCGTAGATCATAGACATCCCACCTTCCCACTATCACAGCTATCCCATGATGACCCCCTGACCCATAGATTCCCCCACTGGTGTAGATAGTAGGCCGAGATCGAGCCGGGTTGCTGGTATCACCTGAAGCGGCAGGTGTGGCTGGTGCTGACTGAATGTGAAGGTGCTGTGGGTGTGGGGTAGAGTTAGATGGGTTAGGTCTAGACGTTGTTAGGTCAATATCCCAATCCGGTGGATTCCATTGTATGAACTAGTATATGCCAGGGACTAACAAATCCCGTATGACGGCGATTGGGTGGTGGTGGTCCAATGATACCCGGACCCTGGTCAATCGTGATTGTTAGTGGTGATTTGGCGGGGAATATAATTGAATTGAAATAGAATTTATAATTTATCGTTATAAATCGTTATTTCCTAAGTATACATTTTGATATAAATATATTATCACACATGCAATAGAATATGCATTATTGAGTGACCTTCCATACTTAGCAAGAAAGGGTAGTACATTTGGATGCTTCTCAAGGTAATCAAGTATTTCATCAATTAGTTCTTCTTTAATTTCTGATTCAACTTCACTCACCAAGAACTTATTTAAATTTTCGATTATATCTTCTTTGGTTATATTCATTCCTTCAAGAGATGTAGTATATTGTAATATTTCCTTAATCATTTCAGTCTTACCCAAGTTATCTACAATTTCAAATCTTACAGTAACGTCATTATCATCTTCATCGGTAGTTCCGTCATCATTTCCACTTGTAACATTAACACTCGTATCTCCAGAAAATGAATGAGTTAGTAGATTATACTCAATATCACATGCTTTTCCATCACTACTAATATCTAATTTATCATCGAAACCTGTATCACTATCAAAGACGGTGAATGTTAAATCAACCGTTTCTTCATCATCCGGCATATTATATAAAAAAGTGAAATTGATAGGAACTAAATAAGCTTCTTCATTTTGGTAATAAATTTCGCTAGTAGTTTCTTCCTTATCAAACCAACCTGTTTTAGCTTTAATCTTAATATAGAGTTCCCCTTCTTCGGCTGGCCATGGGTCTATTTTATCTTCAACCTTAATGTTGATAATGGTGATTGCAATGAAAACATCAATATTGGGATCAATGTCATCATTGTCGTTTACACCATCAAAATCTCTATCTTGAGCGGCGTCTACACAACCGCTAAAAATCGTTGAAATGATGATTGCGACTATGATAACCGAACCTATTTTCCAGTACATGTAGGTATCTTGTCGTTCTGGTATTTAAGTTTATCGGTGAATTCAACTTTTTAAATCTTCACTTCAAACCTAATCTTCCCTGCTGTTCTCTTGAACACCAGTGTCAACCCCAGATCGTCAGCAGCTCTCATAAACCGATTCTTCTCGGTCTGCTTCTTCTCCCCTGGCTTGAGTATCACTTCAGCATAGCCACCCTTTGCGAGTGGTTCCAG
>CAYREE010000108.1:0-8040 GCA_964423225.1 uncultured archaeon
AAGATGCAGGCCGTTCTCGGGGGTTTTACCTACCATTGAGGCGGGTATAGCTGATGGGCCTCCTTCCCTGTTTGATCGTTCTCCCATCACGGAGTTTACGAATGTTACTGCAGAAGATTCTGCCCAGGCGACATTTTCTCCGAACGCGGGTAGATTACCGATTAGATATGGTGTGCAGGTGCATGTGGTTACGACACCCATTTTTGAGAATGCTTTTATTACTTCTTTTTGTTTGACTGCGAATTCATTGGATATCCCTAGTTTCTCCCATTCTTGCATGTCCATGCCTGCAGGATTCAATGTTGTCAGCACTTGAGCTACCCCATCCTTTGCTAATTCCGCAAGATATTCGAGTCCTGCATCGCCAAGATTAGCATATGATACTCCAGCTATCTGGACCGAGCTTACGGGTATGAGTTTTTCAGCATCAAATATCTCACCTAATGCAACGAGTATCTTCATGCTTTTTGCAGCTGCATTACCCTGTTCACCATCAAGAATCCTCTCCTCCTCACGACTTAACAACATAATCAATCACCAATAAAATCCTTAATTAACTCCTTTTATAATAACACTTGATTTATTTATTCTTTTCCATTTTTTTAAAACAATTAATATGATTATTAAGTTCTCTCTTTGATTTTCTAATGATCTTATTGATATTACCTGAATCTAGTTGTATACTAGAAGAACAATCAATATTGAAAATTCTCAATATCTCTTGGGCAATATCCTCAGAACGAATATACAATCCACCCTGATTAGAGATGTTAGATCCGTCAGGAATGTATATGTAACATTCATATACCCTCGATGTAATAGGGATGAAAGACTTTAAAACCAGAGAATGGTCGATGTAATTTAGTTCAAGGTTAGGGTAGTTCACTACAAGATCTTTAACTCCTTCTATCTGAGTTAGTACTTCATTGTATGCTGCATCAATAGTTTTGAAAAGGCTTAAGGTACGGTCGAATTGGATTGAAAAATTCAGGTGAGTCAACCATCTGACCTTCAAATCTCGTCTAACCAACGACCTCTCCCTAAGAATGTCGAAATAATCCTTCCGATCCAATAAACTATAAAATGCAGGAGAACAAATAAGGCTTGGAGCCCTAACACTCAAACAATATTCCTGAGCATACTTGATATTATTAGCCAGGCTCGAAAAAAGTTCATGATGATTTAAATATTTTATCGTCGGTTTATGAGGTTTTTGAAAAACCTCGTTAAGATACTTATTCAAATCATCCCTAGCCTGCTTAAATTTCAGATAATTATCCCTAAACTCAGAATCCTTCTTATCAATCACCCCAACAAGACCATCAAGATCCAAGGAATAATTCGCATGATCACTCTTCACGATGACATTACGATCCATCAAATACTTCAATATTGTAAAAAGATTACTACGCTCAATGGATTTTTGATTCAAACGAGAATATTCCTTTTGAATGTTCTTAGGAGTACTTCTCTCGTTTCTTGATTCAATCTGATAGATGCTGTGTAAAATATCGAATTGCTGATTCGTAAGGTCAAGCCACTCTCGAAGACGGTCAATTTCCGTCAAATCCATAAAACATAATATGTTGTAATAGTATAAAAACTAGTACAACATTATAGTATACATACTTTTATATAATGGTTTCCATTATTTTAACAGTAAAAAATGACAGATATTAATCTTAAAAGATGTTTGGTCTCAGTGAATAATGACAAATTCATCATCAGGATTCCTAGACAATTTGTCAGATTATGTTCTTTATCCAATGGGGAACTTGTACTTCTGAACAAGAACAAAAGGTACGTGGAGTTAATGAGAGATGATTCTTGGAGCTGTTAGAATAAAGATAAATAATATGGGAGAAGCAGAAATAAGCATACCCTACCATATTTTCTCAAGCTTAAGCAAGAATTACCCTAAACAGGCTCATTTGATGCTTGAAGAGGGTAAACTATTGTTAAGACTATAAATCCTTTTCATCTAAACCGTAGTCTTTTAAGTTGATCTTCATTGGCGGCTTGACTATCATAAAGTCTTCCTTTTTCTTATCAGAAGGTGTCGTACAGTCAAACCCTATCTTTGTTGTTTTCTTCCGGTCACAGCCTTCCATGTATTCGCTAGAAGGGTCGATACTTGATCCCATACTATCCTTTAATAATACCATATCCTTAGCACCTTGGAACCTTGTTGCCATTGCCCATTCCAATTGCGATGAATCGAATAAATCAATATCTTCATCAACGATCCAAACATGTTTTACACTTGAATGTCCTTTAAATGCTGCTTCAATAGCCTTTTTACTATCCTCTGAATCCTTTTTCTTTATCTGTACTACAGCATGCAGCCAATTACATCCACCGGGCGTAATATAAACGTTTCTACAATCACATACATTCTTTACCTCAGAGTATATCGTTGGCTCACGTGGAAGACCCATAAGATACTTGTGTTCATTGCTACCCCCGACTAAACCTTGATATATCATATCTTTTCGATGAGTAACATTTGTTATCTCAATTATTGGCTGCTGTCGTTCTATAGCATCATACTTCCCAGTAAGCTCGACGAAAGGCCCTTCAATACCAGTCTCTTTTGTAATCCTACCTTCTATTATCAGCTCTGCGTCTGCTGGAACAAGTACGTCTACAGTCTTGGCCTTAACAAGCTCTACTGGATTAAGTGAATTGGCAATATCAAATTCATCCACGTCTATTGCCATCCTCATTGCTTCTGTAACAAGGACTGACATGTCGTTCCCTAACGCTATTGCTATGTCTAGCTCTCCGTCAGCACGATTAAGATATTCATTTAAATCACGTTCACATAACCGTATTATTAGATGTTTAGGGTCAAGAACCATTATTCTATGTATACTCATATTTTGACCATATTCAGAATCATTTGCTATTACAACTGATGAAGTCATATAGGGTGTACGATCTTTTGCATAATGGGTTAGAAAGGGTATGTTTTCAACATCTTCTCGTGCGACTTCTTGACATGGTCCTTTATCAATTATCGTGGGTTTAGATGGATTCTCAAGTGCATCTGCAAGCTTAAATAAGAGTTTATCAGGCGTAGTAGTGAGCCCAGCAGATATTAATTCTCTGGAGCTACATAAACCACCAATAATCGGAATGTCATAATCTTTAACATTTGAAAACAACACCGCGCGCCCATCAAGTTTTCTAAGTATCGAGGCTATCTCGAACTTTGTATCTACTTTCTTGTCTATCTTAATTAGTTTCCCTTTTTCATCAAGTTGATCAATAAAATCTCTCATACTCATACATCACACCTCAATTGTGTCAAAATATGTTAATCCAGTATAATAAATCCTAGGATAAATGATAAACTTCAAAATCCTTATTGGAATAACCTAGCTTATACCTGTTTTCTTCATGATTTACAATATTCAACAACCCCGTATTGTTCTTTCCCCCAGAAATATCATGGACTATTATCGAAGCATCTACTTGTCCCAGGTAAGAGTTTATCTCATCTGCATTAAGCATCCAATTACATGCAGATGAGCGACGACTAGTGAATAAGGCCATTACACGCGGTTTTTTGAAGATTATGATGTCGTCTACAGATGCATTCTGCCGGATATAATTGAATAGCCTAACTGATTCTGGTTTTAGAATACCACGTGGATAAGGCGGTATTGGTTTAGCTTGGAATGCATCTAGATAAGATATTAAAAGGATCGAGATTATCAGGAAAATGACTGCTTTTTCTATATTAGCATATCCTTTATCGCCTATCTGCCTGATGATACTTGAACAATAATATAACGATAGAGGAATCAATGGTAGTAACAGCCTTATTCCTGCAAATAAAGGCCAGATTATTATTCCTAACAAGTATGAGATATAGAAGATTTCATAGATTCTAATCTTTTTTCGTAGATTGTATGCTAGTCCGATAAGTGATAGATCCATGAATATGATCATGGCTCGATAACCCAGTATATTGCTTTTAAAGAAATCTATAAGTTCATGAGTATATTGCTCGGCGTTATTCAGTATTATTGCAGGATGATTGTATATCAGTGACTTAAGATAATTACCCTCGCTATGAAAGAATGTAGATTGGATTAGTATTGCCAATAATATTATCAGGGTTGGTGTTAGTACCGTGTTTGTTGGACGTCTATTCTGTATAATATCATAGATCCATAAGGAAGGTAATAGCAGGAGGCCTATACTTCTCGTAGCATATGATGCAAAAATAAATAATGATATCTTAAAACTAGTTTTATAATCATTTTTTCCGGAGTTATATGATTTATTTATTGTATAAAGACTCAGATAAGTGTAGAATATGAAGGGTATGTCTGAGAGTATACTATCTAAAAACTTGGTTAGATACGGATTAAAACCAATAATTAGTATTAAGATGATAGGATAATGACTTGGAAGTTTCTCACGATAGATAAAGACCAATAATAGTAATGTTGATGTGAAAAATAGAACGCCAACAACCTTCATTGCAGAAAGATTAACACCTAATTGAGAATAGATTGTTGATAGAATTAGTGGGAACATTACAGGATATGATGGTGGCCCGATCTTCCTTAATGCAGGATTGAATATGTATCCGGTATCATCGTATGGTCTTCCTTCAGCAATATTTTTAGAATGTAGGATATACATGCTGAAGTCGCCACCCCAATTATGATCGCCTCTAATCTGAGAAAGATGAAATAGAGTGATTATGACTATAAGTAATCCAGCGAGTATAGTATATCTGCCAGTCATTTTTTTAATCTACCATTCTTTTTTGAATTATTGATAGTTTTTACCAATATCTATATTATAAACTTGGAATCCATCATTCTCAAACTTTAAGTTGAATAAGTCTTCATTCTTCTTAATGAATTCTTCATAGTTCTTGTCCGATTTTTCGTAGAGTATATGATGAACTAGTATAGACGCATTAACTCTCCTTAGATAAGATTTTATTTCACTACTATCCTCCGTCCAATCTAAAGCAGTCGAGCTTCGAGCCGCATATAACGCCATCACTCTTGGTTTTCTGAATACTATGACATCATGTTCAGAAGTGTGATTCTTGATATAATTGAACATTTCAACTGAATCAGGCTTCAGTATGTCTCTTGGATATTGAACAATATCATCAGTAAGAAAATCATGGATATACGAGGATAATATTACCGTGGTCAACACAATTAGAATAGTATATTCGAGTTTTTCATATCGTATCCCGATATCCCTGACGAAAGACAAACAATAAAAAAGGGTTAATGGCATTAGAGTGAAAAATAACCTCATTCCCGTATAGAAAGGGTATATAAGGACTGCTGACAGGTATAGGATATAGAAGACGTCATAGATTGTTGTTTTCTTTTTCATATTATGTAGTAGGCCGATTATTGAAATGTTCATAAAGATGGCCATTGACTGATATCCTAGAAAATCTATTTTAAAGAAAGAGTCTAATGCAGTGGGATAATCACTGAAATTATATAATAGTACGAGGGGATGGTTGAATACGGTTGAATTGCCTATATAGTAACTGAGGCCTTGATTATAGATTGACAATGGTAGGATTATCGTTAAGACCAATAATGTCGTGTGGATGTTAAACTTTGTTACTTTTTTATTATTTAAGTAGTCAAATATCCAAAGTGCTGGTAATAGCACTAATCCAATGCTTCTTGTGGAGATAGTAGCAACAATAAAAAGAGAAATTTTAAAACATTCTTTATTATTTTTTCTATCCTGTTTGTATGCCCGATCGATTGCATATAGACTAAGATAAGCGTAGAACATAAATGGCATGTCCGATAGGATTCTATCCAGGAATTCAACTACATATGGATTAAAACCTAGGACAAGTACCAAGAACAAGACATGTTTTCGTGATAGCTTATCACGGAATATTTCGGCAATCAGCAATATTATAAGTGAGAAATAGAAGACTCCAACAACCTTCATAGCAGACAAGTCTGGCCCCATATGTGAGTAGATGGGAGATAATAATGATGGGAAAAACGGTGGATATGTGAGAGGGCCAATAACCTTAAGTGATGGATTGAATATGTACCCGGTATCGGCGTATGGTCTTCCTTCAGCAATGTTTCTGGCATGAAGGATATACATGCTGAAATCGCCACCCCAATCATGATCGCCACGGATTAATGAGAGATGGAAGGCTAGTATTATAAGCACTAGGACTACAATAATTTTTCGATACAGGTCAGTCATCTTGTCAGCTTACCATATCTTTGTATGATCCCCATCTTTCTTCAGGCATCAACCCGGCAATCTCAAGCACAACATTATGGGCAAAAGCCCGCTTATTTGAAACCATTGGTTTTAATTTAGGAATTCTTAATTAAACAAAGGATCAGATTGTAGAATGGAATACGATGTGAAGACGAGTAAAAAAGAGGAGTTGAAAGAGATAACAGATCTAGTCATTAAAACCGTAGAGGAGTCAAGTGTTGCTGAAGGATTATGCATAGTGTACTGCCCCCATACAACTGCTGGAATCACGATCAATGAAAATGCTGATCCTGACGTTGTCACAGACATCCTTAAAAGCCTAAATGATATGGTGAAAGATATTGGATTTAATCATTCTGAAGGAAATAGTATCGCACATGTGAAATCCAGTATGATAGGATGCAGTGAAACCATTCCAATAACCAATGGATGTCTCTCTTTAGGTACCTGGCAAGGCATCTATTTCACTGAATTCGACGGTCCTAGAAATAGAAGGGTAATAGTAAGGATAATAGGGGAAAAATAAATGATGCTAGCAATAGAAACCAACAATCTAGTAAAAAAATATCATAAAGACAGAGGATTTTTCCAGACACTTGTAAAACCTTTTCACAAGACATGTATAACAGCACTTGATGGAATAAACCTAAAAGTTGAGACAGGAAAAATATACGGTATAATGGGCCCTAACGGAGCTGGAAAGACGACATTGATAAAAATATTAGGCACTCTACTTTATCCTGATGCTGGATATGCCAAGATCATGGGACATGACGTAATAAAGGAAGACATGACTGTTAAAAACCTTATAGGTTATCATAATTGTGAAGAAAGAAGCTTCTTCTGGCGACTTACAGGAAGGCAGAACCTCGAATTCTTCTCCGCATTATACGGTGCCTCTGATCATTCCAAGAAGATTGATGAAGTATTGAACATGCTTGAACTGACAGATAAAGCAGATCACAGATTCGACTCTTATTCAACAGGAATGAAACAGAAGATGAGTATAGCCCGAACATTATTGAATGATCCAAAAGTGATACTCATGGATGAGCCTACAAAAGGCTTGGATCCCATAATGAAGGATCGGATACATTCATTCATAAAGGATATACTAATAAAAAAAGAGGATAAAACAATACTACTTGCAACACATGATGCATACGAAGCTCAGACAATATGCGATGAGATTGCAGTGCTTAGAACCGGTAAAATAATGAACAAGATAATCGTGGATGATACAGTAGACATCAAAAAAGAATTGATGGATGGTGCGAAGATATGAAAATGTCTGCGATCGTGAAAAAGGACTTTTTAGTGGAAAACAGTTACAGACTCCATTTTTTCATGCAATATATAGGAATATTATTCTCTGCAACAAGCTTCTACTTTTTAAGCAGGTTATTCGAAGGTTATGTAAGCCCCCAGCTTGAGCCATATGGTGGAGACTACTTCAGTTTTGTGTTGATCGGCATCGCATTCACAGGATACTTGAATGTCGGGATCCGATCATTCACGAACATCATATCCAGATCCCAGGCAACAGGAACCCTTGAAGCTATGTTAGTGACCCCAACAAGAATATCCACATTATTATTAAGCTCATCCATATGGCCATTCCTAACAGCAACGATAAGGGTAATATTCTATTTTGTCGTGGGTATTTCCTTATTTGGCGTGGATGTGGGAAACATCAATATCCCCTCAGTAATGATAATAATCGTGTTAACAATCCTTTGTTTTAGCGGAATAGGAATACTATCAGCATCATTCATTCTCGTCTTC
>CAYREE010000109.1:0-7923 GCA_964423225.1 uncultured archaeon
TATACCCCATCTTTTAAAACAGTGCTTTCTTTGATGAAACGTGATAACGGTAATCTTAATCTTGATCCAACATAGCCTAACACATCCTTGAAATCATTAAACTGTCTTCCAGGCGTCTTCAAAGCCTGTCTGACATTCTCCCGTACATTAAACACTCCTAGTGGAACATATCCTGGATAAGCTTCCCGTAAGATTATCGCTCCTGCTTGAATACCTTCCCTGTCAAGGGCTTCCAGAACACCGAATTTACAGCTGTAATAACAACCCCCAACACATGAATAACCTTTTTTCCCGTTATTTTTCTCATGATCAGAAAAAAGCAGTTCTTCACTACCAATAATCTTTAAGAACGCTTCCATCCATTCATATTGCCATGCGGTAGGCAGAAGTATAATCGAATAATAATTATGCAGACTATCAAACTCATGGACCCGATAATAATCGATTATATCATTATGTCTTACCTGTCGAAGCAGATTATCTGCAAGTATTGTATCACATGCAGTGATAGACCATCTGGTTGGAACAAGTCTACGATATCTTTTTCCGCCAAAAGCACCTACTGAAAATGCTTTCTGAATATTCGAAAAAGGAGTATCTTTAGAATATAATTCTAAGACCGCATCTTTTGCCCTCAGATCCCAATCATAATAAGCCTTCTCCAAAGGTTTATCCCATCTTGTATTAGTGATCTCAAAATCCTTTAAAACACCACTAGGACCATAGGGTGCATGATCATCAGTTAAGGATTGACCTTGGGGTTTCCCTTTAAATACTGCTTCACTATCTATTGATTTAGCTGATAAGGATATGTCTTGTAGTTTGTCAACTAGTTTATTGGATAGATCAGTGACTTTTAATTGTTGTTTGCCTCGCACTAGATTTAACCTGAAGTTGATGATATCATTTGTCGTAGTACTTGAAGGGATCCATTTTTCAGGACTATCATAGAATGATGTGTCTCCTTCTTGTTGGCAGATCATAGGTCCGGCAAAAACCTTGGGATAATTCCAACTTCCAATGAATACTGAAGGAGGTGTTGTACCATCTATCTTATTGTCTAAATTAACGGAATTCAGGGTTAGCCTAGAGGTTAAATGCATAAGATATTCGTTTTTACCCTTGAACATCAGATTAAGGATGGGCGGAAGTATTTAAAAGCAGATATGCTAGAGTAATGGAAAACAAATAATATCCATTAAATCGTAGAAATATATGATGAACATAGAGGGTAGACCATCAGTAAAATGTCCAATTGATATTGGTTTAAGATATATGACTGAGGAATCAGACCGCAGAGCTTTACCCACATCCATTAATCTTCCGAAAAATCTGGCTACATCAATAGCTGAGATATCCGGTAATCTTGCTTTTCCGAATCATGGTCTTGAAACATTGCTTATGGAAGGTTTGATCATCAATGGTGTCTTAACGATGGGTGAGAAACAGGTTGAAAACCTGATTATCCTAGGTGGGGCTAGAGGCTATGAACGCGGTTTTGAATGTGGAACCTCATCAGAGAAAATATTCTCTGTTTTATCAAAAAATCATGTGGAATCTGAATGTGCTAAATTAAACCTGCCGATGAGAACACCATCAGGAAGAATGACTGAACATATACACAAACTCATGATCGCAAGAGAAGAAGGGAGAATATTTGTTGTAGATTATACGGAATTAGGCAGGGCCTTAGGATATGAAAAGATTGTGACAGAGGTCAGTGAAGCTGAATATCGTCGATTAACAAATCCTAGACAATGTGTTTTTGAGGACATTGACCCGAAACAACATATTTCACACCTATCAATCCAGGATGGAAGTACATTCCATATAGACGATAAGCCGAAGACAGATAATATCGAAGTATATTGGCTTAAAAACCATCCTGCAAGCTACAGACTACCAGCAGATGCAAGTATGGTAGATATTCAAGCTCTTGAAAAATCGATAGAGGCAGGATATCCTAGATCACAACGGATGAAAGGAATAATCTCTCCATTAATGACTGTTAAGGAAATCTATGATCCTCAATTAGGACTATATAATATTGATGCCGGTATTGATGTTGATTTAGAATCCATCCATTTTCCAAGGCAATCCAACCAGGCAGTATTGCTATTAAACTATGCTGTATACGGGCCGATAAAAAGGAGAAATGATATACTCGGATTTGATGATATTTACACTGCTACTTTCATCACACCAATCGCAAGACTTCCTGAACTACAGGTTGAGTTAAGAGATGTCCCACCCGAAAAGGCTGTCGAATACCTTACTAAGACACGACCTAAATATATGTTGATTGATGAAGAAAATGCTGATAGAACGGGTTATGTTCAGGATATTGCGAAAAGTAATGGTAGGAGTATCTGGGGTTTAACTATGAATTTTCCCACATCTGAGACAAAACCTGAAGAAAAAAAGGCGATATTAAATAGATTAAAAGAATTTGAAACTTAGTAACCTGTTAACTCTAGCTTGTTGGGTAGTTGAAGGCTTTCTACTTCCACGTGTGTGACTAGGATCATTTGTCCAGTAGAAGATATCTTTGTAATAGCTTCGCCAAGGACTTCTCTATGTGGCTCGTCCAGACTACCAAAAGGCTCATCTAGTATAAGGATGCGTACAGGTGACATCAGATCTATAAGTGCAAGACGCAAGGCTATCGCCAATTGTATTTTTTCCCCACCAGATATCTGATCTAATCCAAGATTTCCTGAAGTTGTTTTGAAAAGGATCTCATAATCTTTAGTGAAGGATACATCAATGTATTTTGGATTCTGATTGAACCTGGAGAAATACTGTGTTAAAATACGGTTTAAACCACCGACATAGCTTTCACGAAGATATTTCACTAATCCTTTATCTCTATGGAATACATCTCTAGCCTGAACGAGCTTCTTGGTTTTTTTCAATGATTCCTCATATCTTTTTTTAATATCATCGTATTTTTCCAGTGATTCGTTTAACTCCAGTGTCCGTTCATCAATCCGTGAAATATCCTTTTTAGTATTTCCTAAAAGAGATTCTACCTTGTATTTTTCCTCGGAAAACGAATCTTTTTCAATTCTCTTAAGATCGTGTTTTTTATCATCATACTCCAATTCCGCCAATTCTTTTGTTATCTTATCTTTTTTGATCGTTGAATCATTGTTTTGAACTGTTAATTTAACCAGGTTTTCATCAAGTGAACTGATTATACTAGTCTCTTTTTCTAATTCATTTATTATCCCCTCGACCTTGTTGAATTTCGCAATTTTTTCTTCGACTTCCTTGATATTCTCCCCCGTATACCCGATATCTGATAGATTATCATCGATATCGTCTATTTTAATTTTATATTCCTTTTCAGTCTTCAACAGATCAACATGTCTCTTTTTCAACTGTTCCAATTCTCCCTCATCTTTCTGCAGTCTACTAAACCTATTCTTTAGATCCATTAGAATGGGTTCGGTATTTTTTATCTCAGTCTCGATTTTTTTCAGTTGATGATATCTTTCATCAAGTCGTTTAGCTACATTGGTTTTCTCCATCTCTAAATGTTTTTTATCCAAATACTTTCCGCATCGAGGACACTTGCTACTACCATCAAGTGAGCTTAACTCATCGATATATTTTACATCATTGTTTACTTCAAGAGTATATTCCGTCTGTTTTTTCTCTAAATCTTTAATTTGTTCCTCAGTGTCATTCAACGACTTCTCACATACAGGCTTTTGTTTAAGATTTGCCCCTAGTTCACTAATCCTCTTATCATCAGAGTCCGTTGATAAGTCGGTAAGCCTTGTTTTAAAGTCTTTCTGCTGGATTAACAAGGTCTTGAACGACGAATATTTTTCAAGGTTTTTCTTTTGTTTGGTTAAACCACTGATCTTCTCTTTTTTAATTTTTAGTTCAGATAGGCGTATCCTAGTACCCTCAATGTCTTTGGTTATCTTTGCAAGCTCTACATCCAGGTTATTCAATATTGATTTGTTTTCTTCAATCTCTTTTTTTACCTTTTCTAATAACTCTAATTCTTGAACGATTTTTAAAAGTCCTTCCTTGATTCTTTTATCTTTATCTACAGCTTTTACAAGAGTCTTATTAAGTTCTTCTTTTTTACTACCCAATTCATTTATCTCTAAACGAATCTTATCAAACGCATCTTCAGGATGCTTTGATAATTCCTCCTTTAAGATTTTTACACGTGTTTCTTCCTCTTTGAGTTCTTCCCCCACTTTTTGCCAGATCCTCTCAAGCTTGTCAAGACCGAACAAACGATCCATCTCAACTTTGCCTTCACGACCACTTAATTGGTCGAGTATTAATGTGAGCCCTCCTTGAGGTACATATAATAATTTATCCAATATTTCCTCATTCAAGATATTATTAAGGGATTGGTGGACTGCTGAGGGATTATCAGCTATCTGCACGTCATCACACGTCATCAAAGCTGTAGAAGCCTTATCAATATAGAGCTTTTTTTCAATCAGATATGTTTTTCCATCAAAACACAGTTTTAATCTCACAGTCGAGGACCTGCTACCATTTCTGATCTTTTTAGAATATCCAGCAGCAGTTTTTTTGAAAATAAACCGTATTGCATCTAGGATACTTGATTTTCCCGTGCCATTACGCCCTATAATCTCAAGGTTATCAGATAAGTCAGCCTCTAGACTCTCGTGACAAGACCAGTTTTTAAGAATAATATTTTCAAGACGCATATTAGATTACATAATTTCGTAGATTACATATAAAATATACTACATCGGCTTAGACATAAGGCGTTCCTTCTCGGTTTTAATCAGGTTTACATGACCTGACTCCATAACCGAGAGCCTCATACACAGATCCTGGAGACTCTTATCACTAATCTCTTTCGCCATTTGAACGTATTTAGATTGTGCCTTGACCTCCTTGTCTAATGCAAAATCCAATAGTTTTAAGATTGTATTAACATGCCTATAGTCTCTACGATCAAGGACATTTACCAGGCTCATCCAGGATACATCAATATTGAAATCTTGGCCTTCATATACATATCTTTCAAGTAATTGTTTGTGTTTAAGCTCTTCATTTGCCAGTTTTTCCAGTATTTTACTTGCTGCCCCGTATTCTTCTTTCAGTGATGCTTCTTTATAGAATAAATGCGCTTTATACTCCCATTCTATAGCCTCAACCAATACTTTTGGGATCGTTTTCATCTGATTATCCTTATAAAATGACATTGATATACTTAAACATGGAAAATAACAACATATTCTTGGGCTTATTATTGTTATCGTTTTTTGTTTGTTTTACTTCTGCAGAAACAGAGGTTACAGTCTATAATTCGAATCTGGGTATAGTAAAACAGTCCACTATCCTAAGCTTGGATGATGGAGTGAACAGTATTAGTTTTCCTGGTGTCGCATCAAGCATAGATACCACAAGTGTGAAGCTAAAATCCATGGATGATAGTTTTGAAGTATTGGAACAGAATTATCAATACGATCTTGTGAACAAACAAAAGCTCCTTGAAAAATATGTTGATAAGAATATCCGGGGATATAAGGTGATGGGAAACATTAAAGAGCCGGTTGCAGGAAAACTCCTTGCATCGTCGGGAAATGAACTTATACTAGGCATGGATAATGGAGGGATCGAAATCCTAACACTCAATGATATAATGCTTCCTAAACTTCCCAACGGACTCATAACAAAACCCACGTTAGAATGGCTGATACTAAATAGTATTAAAGGGGATAAGATCGCTGAACTATCATATATGACTTCAGGAATGAGTTGGAGAACTGACTATGTTGCAGTAATAGATAATAGTGACTCCATCCTCGACTTAAATGCCTGGGTTACAGTCAATAACAATTGCGGAACAACCTTTGATAACGCATCATTAAAACTTGTTGCAGGAGATGTGAACAGGGTTCAATCACCGTCAGTCCAAAGGTATAATATAGCATATGATATGGAAGAAAAGGCTGGGGCATCACAATTTCAGGAAGAGCAATTATTTGAATACCACATGTATGACCTGAATCGTAAGACAAACCTAGGAAACAATGAACAAAAGCAGATTTCTCTACTTTCAGCACTAGGAGTGGCTGTAGTAAAGGAGTTCGTGTTTGAAGGACAAGGCGGATGGTGGTATTCATCTGTTGACAATAAGAAGATCCAGGTAAAGCTAAATCTAGTCAATTCTTTAGATAACGGCCTTGGAATACCCTTACCAAAGGGTTTGATCCGTGTCTTTAAGAAGGATAGCAAGGATAAATTACAATTCATTGGTGAGGATAACATCGATCACACACCTAAGGATGAGACCATAAGGATACTATTAGGAAATGCCTTTGATATTGTGGGTGAGAGAAAACAGATGAAGGTAAAGGATCTCGGATGTCAACATGAAGTTTCCTGGCAAATATCGCTGAAAAACCATAAGAACGAGGATGCTGTCGTAACCGTTTTAGAGAATGCATATTGGGATTGGGAGATTGTCTCTGAAAACTACGATCATATCAAGGAAAGCAATGAGAAGATAAAATGGCATATACCCGTGAAGAAAGATGGTGAGAGTGTTTTAAGTTATACTATAAGATATAATTATTGCTAAGGGAAAACGGGGTCTAACCAACCCCACATTTTATAATTTCCAGGAGAATGAGGGATAATACTATACTTTTCTTGATAGGGTTTTTGATGGTAATGGTAATCTTGTTGATATTAGTGATTAGCATTTATGCCTGCATGATAGACGAGGGGAAAACAGTGAGTTTTTGCAGTTTATTTGATGATAATACTTCTTCTGTCATGGAAGTAACAACCACAACCACATCGTCCACATCCACTACGACATCCTCAACATCATCAACGACCACTTCCAGTTCAACTACTAATACAAGCACTTCGACAACAACTACAACAAACACTTCCACGACAATATTCTCTTGTAAAGAGGATTATACTATGAGAAACAGTTCTTTCGGAAAAATATGTGTCCCTGATAATTGTTTTCTTAAAGTTCCATTCTACAAGCAAGAACATGAGTCTTGGTGCGGGCCAGCAGTAGTCCAGATGATATCAGAGTATTATAGTATATCCAGACTACAATCAAATCTAGCAAATAGTATGAGGACTGACGAGGTGACGACCTGTGGGATGCTTGTGAAACTCTTTGAAGATTTTGGGTTTAGAACAATTGTTAAAAAAGAGGATGAATACGATGATATATATTCATATGTCCATGAAACGGTTTGCCTGGATAAAAATCCCTTAGTCGTATTACAGAGGTTGAATACTGATGATCAAGTCAACGGACATTACCGGATAATAGTTGGATTAGATGATAAACGAGTATATTTCCTTGATTCTACTATAGGCCTAATATCAGCCACGAAAGAGGATTTTAATAACCTTTGGAAAAAGAATCAGAATGTTGAGGATGATAATGTTACGATAATGCCTAAACCTGTGTGAACAATTATTTTCCTGTGATCTTCTTTAATATCAATAGTATAGCAATCATTGTAATGAGTACTATCGGAATTTTTGCCAGATCCGAGTTTGATGATTCTCCTTCCGGAATTGTACTTGTAGTAGTGTAAGTGTAAGAAACATAAGTTGTAGTTGTGTATATTGTGCTCGTACTGGTTGTGGTTGTTGTAGTAGATGTAGTATGTGTTGTAGTTGACGTTGTGGTTGTTGACGTTGTTGACGAGGTTGTTACTGCAGTTGTTGTAAAGAGATCTCTGATGTTGAATGTGGTGGTAGTATATCCTAGGGGTACAACATGTATTCTCACATATTTGATGTCTTCTACAGTATATGAGAATTTATCGGTTGTAAGAGCTTTCCCTACGCGATATAATTGGATTTCGATATCATGCCAGCCTATACCAAGTTTTCTAACAGTTGGATTACTTCTCGGGAATTTATAGATAAACT
>CAYREE010000110.1:0-7803 GCA_964423225.1 uncultured archaeon
CTTTTTGTAATGAGAGGCTTGCCTATTTCTAGGTCCCGAGATATGTCGAATACAGAGATCGTGATTTTCCCAGAACACCTACCGAGAGAATAAAGAAATACGAGTTAAAGGCGGAAAAAGAAGTTTTAACCGAAGAGAAAAAACTTATCGAACGATTCAAAAAGACTAATGGACAGAAGCTTAGGGTAATAGATCCTTCTAGGTTCAATGGACAGGGTTTTGATATAACCTTCTTAAAATCTGATAAAACATCAAGTATCTATGATATAGCTGAACTGATTGGTATTTCTAGAAAAGAAGTGGACGTAGTTATAAAGAATGTAAATATCGCTTTAACACGAAAAGATATGAGGGATGTTAATGAAGACGAGGATATTATGCTTGCTGTTGGGACAGTTGATGAGCTTGAAGATATCCTAAATCGAATGGCTATGAAACTACGAGACTGGTATTCAATTCATTTCCCAGAATTAGATCGTATGGTTGAAAACCATAAGATATATGCACAATTAGTCTGTAAATTCAAGTTAAGAAAAAACTTTTCTCAAGGGAAGAGCGGTCTTGATAAGACACAGGAAGAAACAATCATTAATGCATCAAAGGATTCTCTTGGTTCGGATTGGGATGAATTTAAAATCGAGCCTGTAGTAATGCTCGCTGAAGAAGTAGTATTATTATTTGAAAAACAGGAGAAGATTGAAGAATATATTCTCAAGCGGATGAGAACTGTAGCACCAAATATCTGTGAGTTGGCAGGTCCAATGCTTGGTGCAAGATTAATAACCTTATCACATGGTTTGGAAAGGCTTTCAACCCTACCATCAGGGACTATTCAAATTATGGGGGCAGAAGATGCTTTCTTCAGGTTCTTAAAGACTGGTAAAAGACCTCCAAAACATGGTGTGATATTCCAACTTCCTGAAATTAGGAGTGCTCCACCAGCTATAAGGGGTAAAATCGCCCGTACATTCGCATCTAAGCTAGCAATAGCATCTAGAACCGATTTTTTCAAGGGCAAGTTTATAGGTGATAAACTAAAAGAATCATTCCAGAAGAGAATAAATTCTCTATGAATTTATTCTTTATCTAATGCTCTCACAGGCTCAAGTTCCATTATTACGCCGAGTTTATTACCGCTGAAAGTCCTAACGCTCCAATCTAATAAGTGAGCAAGGTAAAACAAACAGTAAAAACCGATCAGAAATAAAAGACCTCCAGTGATTGCATAACTAATAAAATTCATCTATCATCACCTCACTAATATATTATTATTGCTTGAATAAAAATCCAGGCATTACTATAAATATATTCTGTTATTACCCTAAAAAAACCAATTTTTCAGGATTTCAATCATAAAGTCGTTTAATACCATTCCATTCATTGATTTCCACACTAGATGATGAACTTGTTGAAGAACTTGACGATGAGCTTGAAGATGAACTGGATGATGAGCTAGAGGATGAGCTTGTAGATGAGCTAGAGAATGAGCTTGTAGATGAACTATTTAATGAATCTGGTGATGGGCTTAATGGACTATCCCCCGATACAATCAAAGTGTTTGGAACTGGTATCTTGTTAGAATCATTTAATCCACTTAACTCCGATTCTACTTCTCTCAAATCAATACAACCGGATAGCAGTATTGTAACTAATAGGCATATATACAAACGCATGAATTAAATATATCAAACCCGATTTAAAACGATATTATATAAAGTTTTTATACTACTAGTCACATGTGTTAAAACTATTCATAATGGGGGGAAGGGGGTTCTGTAAAAAAAATACTGGATTCTCATTTAAAATATTATGCGTATAGGATTCTTTACCTGGGAGACACTGAATTCAATATCAGCAGGGGGAGTTGCTGTAGTTGCGACAAGGCTAGCTGAAGCATTAGCAAGAAAAGGCCATGAAGTACATGTTTTCACTCGTATCAGTGAAGGGCAACCGGAACACGAGACCATTAATGGAGTCCATGAACATCGTTGTGTAACTCCTGGAATGGAGGATTTCATCGAATACATGGACCATCTTGGAGATAGTCTCGTATCGTGTTTTCACCACGTAGAATCTGAAGTAGGAAGATTTGATATAATCCACGGTCATGACTGGCATGTTGTAAACGCCATTGCAAACATCAAGGCTAATAAGGGATATGAGAACGTTTTATGGACTTGTCATAGCACAGAGTTTGGTAGAAACGGCAATCATTTTGCTGACAATTGGTTCTCTGCAAGAGTCAGGCATAGAGAATGGCTTGGAGGATATGTAAGTAAAAAAGTCACAACAGTATCCTATGGTATGAAAGAAGAATTAAAGAGAGAATACCAGGTACCAGAAAACAAGATAGAAGTTATATACAATGGTGTGACGACAAATGATTATGCAGAAAAGATAGATGCAGGGCATGTAAAAGAAAGATATGGGATACACCCATTCACGCCAGTAGTGCTATTCTTGGGAAGAATGGCATATCAGAAAGGACCCGATCTTCTTGTTGAAGCAATACCGAAGATACTACAAGATTTTCCGACAACACAATTCATCTTTGCCGGTACTGGTGATATGGTAGACCATGCCAAAGCCAGAACATGGTGGCTTGGAGTGCAAGACAGTACGAAGATCTTGGGTTATGTATCAGACCAGGATAAAAACGATTTGTTGAAAGCCGCAGATATAGTATGCATACCCTCAAGGAACGAGCCATTTGGCATTATAACTCTTGAGGCATGGGCTTGCGGAACTCCTGTTGTAGCATGTGACACCGGGGGTCCTGCGGAAATTATCGATAATTTCAGGACTGGTATAAAAGTATTTGTTGACCCCGACAGTATTTCCTGGGGGATAAAATATCTGCTTGGAGACAATTCTGGCAATAGTATTAAGAAGATGGGTGCCGTATGCATGAAGGAAGCTAAAAAATTCGATTGGGACGAGCTGGCAAAACAATATATCTCAACGTATAAAAAGTTATTTTAATCTGAATAAGTAATCTGTTATAGTGAAAATATTCCATACTCTTCTATTGATATCCCTGTTGTTTGGATGTATTGATGGAGATGGTCCAATATCTCCAGTATCCACTACACTGGCTGAAAATAATATGCCTTCAAATCTCTCCCTTGTAATCAAAAACAAGGATTCTTGCAAGGCCCTGGGTAGTGATTGGGAATGGTATACGACTAATTGGAATTTTAGTTATTGTATCCCCAATACACTCGAAATGTGTCTTGTCTACGATGGTTTTTGGGGTACTATAGGCAATAATACTGATGAGATATGCAATATCCCCTTATTTGATCATGGAAAGGAATGTAAAGATTCCTCGGAATGCATGGGTTTATGCATTGCACGGCTAACCGTGGATGATTGGACAAAAATGCTTATATACAAGAATGAATCATTGGAAAAGGAAGGTGCTTGTAGCGAATATCCAATAAACTTGGGTCCAGTACCAATAGTTTACAGGGGATATGTCCACTCACTTGAAACTCATGAATGATCCTATTTCTTCTTCTTGGATTTTTTCTTCTTTGGTTTATTCTCTTTTCGAATTGTCTCATCCTCTCCCTTGAGGAATTCGATACCATTTTTAAGATTATACTTGAGGACTCTCTCCTTGAAATCAGATAAAGCGGCAAAGTAGTTTATACCAGCATCATATGGATTTCCATGATGGCTGAAATATTCGTGGACACTACCATCTCCCATTCCTTTCGTACACATGTAATAATAATGGTCAGATATGGTTAGCTTTCTCCAGATATCTAAGAATTCCTTGTTCTTGGATTTTTTAACAGGATCCTCTAATCTTTTCAGTTCATTGAAATTTAAGAATTGGATGTGGTTGGAAAGCCATGCGCTAGGATCCCGCTCCATATCAGCCCATGAGACAGTCTCATACCAGGGTACTGAAATCTCTCCTCGTGGATAATATCTGTCTACAACCTCGCTGGGAGTGTTGAATTCTAGATGTGGATATTCAAGAATCTTATGTGGTAAGGCGTCAAGGAAGTGGAATATACCCGTATCCTCCCATTGATGCTCTCCAAACGTCTCATAATCAAGGAAGATGTTTATAGTGTCTCCAGAGGTAGATGCTAGCCATGAAGCATATTTTTCGGCTGTTAAAGGCCATCCATCCCACCATTTTGCACTGAATCTGTATCCTACATCATCGCTAATACCATAATTCCGAAGTAATACTTTAAGGTCACATCCTTTGCTCGTATAAATGTAATTGGGGCTCTTCCATCCTTCAAGGATCCTTTCAATACCCTCAGTCAAGATAGCATTAAAACCGAGTTTTTTAATCTCTTTTGCGATCGTGTCATGGTATAATAATTCAGTATTCCTGAAGACCTTTGATTTCACGCCAAGCAAGTCCTTTAGCATACTCTGGTGTTCTTTAACCTGTTCGAAAAACTCTTCACGATAGTCAAAAAGTGATGCAAGGCTGTGATACTTCGTCTCGCATAGAAATTCAACGCATTTAGTATCTGCTAACTGTTTGAAAAGATCTAAGAGGTCTTTATCCCATCTTTCCATCTGTTCTAATATGACTCCTGAAAGGCTGTAACTGACCTTGAATTGCCTTTTCTCATGCTTTAAAGCTTCGATGTTATGCAGGATATTCTGGGTTGCAGGCCAATAGCATTTATTCGCAACCTTGTGTAAAGTCCATTCATTGAGTTTTGTGTCGAAATAATAGTCTTCCAATGGGCCTTTATACCCGCCATCCGGCCAAAACCATTTCAGCCTGTAAGGCTGGTGGATTTGGAAATAAATGCAGATTGAAGTCATAACACCCCCCATAAATGATCTGATACTAAATATGAGGTATTTTATTGACCTCAAGTCTATATAAATTAATCTAAATGGGGGTTAACATGGAAACAAAGTGCTTTTTAGATAAGGGGTCTGGGGTTTTTGAGATTAATCTGTCTGATGTTGAGGATCCGTTTTCAAAAGAGTTCTTGCTTACTAATGGTATTGGTGGATATTGTTCTTCTACTATTTCCGGATGTAATACGCGTAAATATCATGGTTTACTCATATCTAGTTTCCCTGGCCTGGATCGTAGGGTAATGCTCATGAAGATGGATGATGAATTCATTATTGGTGATAAGAGTATTAATCTGTCTGTTAATGACTATGCTGATGGTGCTCGTAAATATGAGGGATTAGACTACTTGAAGTCTATTAGGTTTAATCCGATATCTATTGGTTTTACTTATCAGGCAGAAGATATTAGGCTTGAAAAGCGTATTTCAATGGTGGCTGGTAAAAATGTTGTGTTAATTGATTATAATGTTGAAAACACTGGTGAGCAAGCGATTCAATTCCATATCCACCCGATTTTAAATAGCCGGTCGATTCATGATCTGATGCGTGAACACAATGGTTTTTCAGTAAAGACCTATAAAGAAAAGGCTTTCGGGGTAAATGCACCGGGTTCATATATGTTTTTGAATAATACTCATATGAAGGCTGAGCCTAATCCTGTCTGGCATAAAGACTTGAAATATTATGCAGAGGAATTTAGGGGTGAAGGATCTGTTGAAGATGGTTTTTATCCAGGGAATTTCACTGTGAGAATACATGGGAATAATACTTTTCATACTATATTTACAATTGCTTCAGGAGTTGATGAGAAGGAATGTGTGAATGTTTATCGTCAATTATCAAAGATAAGGCAAGGGGGTGAGGGATATTCGAATAATCTTGGAATTCATACTTTATTATCAGCTTCCAGTTCCTTCTTGGTTGATATTGAAGGGAGAAAATCGATAATTGCTGGTTATAATTGGTTTAATGACTGGGGTAGGGACACGATGATAAGTATTCCAGGATTGACATTGATCCCGGGAAAAATAAGTTCGTGTGAACAAATACTGTCAGGTTTCCTGAAATATGTTAAAGATGGGCGAATACCTAGTTTGTTTGTAAATGGTGTCCCTGACTATCATGATTATGATGGTGCTTTATGGCTGATTGACCGGGTAAATTGTTATAAACGTTATGCCGGTCCGAAGAGGGCGAAAAGATTCATATCAAAGAACTGGGATAATATAAAATGTATAATAGACAGCTATTGTGATCTTACAATAGATGGTTTATTGCATCATGAATCTGGGACTTGGATGGATACTTTAGTGAGGGATGATGCAGTTGAGGTTCAAGCACTCTGGTATAATGCACTTTGTATATATGAAGATCTTTCAGGATTAGTGGACCGGCAAGTCGATGTTGATTCAAGCAAGAAAGAATTTGAAGACAACTTCATTAAATCCTATTGGAATGGGAAATATCTTGATGACTGTCTTGGCGATAGTGCGCTTAGACCAAACCAAGTAATTGCATTATCTATGGATTATAATGTAATTCCCAAAGAGATGGCACTTGAAGTTCTTAGGATAGTTGAAGATGAATTATTGACGCCCTATGGTCTAAGGACATTAGATAAGGGGGATTCCAGATATCATGGAACATATACTGGTGGAATTCCAGAGCGTGAAGCAGCCTATCATAATGGGAGTATTTGGCCTTGGTTGATAGGTCCTTATATCAAGGCTGTAATGCGTTATAGGGGTTTGGAGGCGAATAAATACTGTTATGGGGCTCTTCAGTCATTATTATCATCTCATCTGCTGGATGCGGGTCTTGGATCTGTAAGTGAAGTCTTTGACGGTGATGAACCGCACAATCCACGAGCATGCATATCTCAAGCATGGAGTGTTGCAGAGATAGTACGCTGTTATTATGAGGACATAAGGGCTGATAAAATGTCTGTTTAATACAAAGTTGGCACTATTTTATCACTGTTTTGGTACAAATCTTATTCATAGGGCTATCCTATCTATAATCGGTGATGTTAATGTCGGAATGCCCTAAGTGCTCTTCAGATATTGGATTTTTACTTCTTTTTGAGAAGGGTTGGTGTATGTATCATGTTGGAGAAAAAAAAGGATATGTGAAAAAAAAGTTTATTGAAAGCCTGTTGTTTCCTGGAGATATAATAGATGAAGTCTATAAATGCCCTAGGTGTGAGAAGGTTCTGTTTGCAAATAGTGAGGATGCATTAACATTTTTAACCCTTTCTGAAAAAACAAGTTCTATTATGCCTGGGTGATACGGGGGCACCCTTTTTTTTATTCTTGGAAATTATATTGATTCTATGAAGAACCAAAAGATATTGTATGTTGGTTTGGTTATCGTATTTGTAGTAGGTTCATTATTGTTACTCTTATATTCTGAATCTCAGAAATCCCCGACATTCGAGCTTTCTACCCTATCACATAAAGTTTATTCTAAAACAGTTGTATTTGGGGCTGAAATACCCACAGATATAGGATTAATAGCAAATGTAACAACATACAATCCGTATCTCTTCCCATTGCAGGTTAAAGGGGGTAATTTTGAATTTTTCGTGAATAATGTATCTCTGGGAAATGGTGTTATCAACGGTCCGATAATTATTGAGTCAAAGACTGAGGGGATTATAACTACGGAAGCAAAGATTAATTCATTACCGGTCATACAAGTCATTATTGGACTTTTTGAAACTGGAGAGATTAGCGTGGATATTATCGGCTCAGTTGATGTTTCAATTCCTTTAATCGGTGAACGGAAGATACCTTTCAATGTGAAAGAATCGCTTTCATTAAACTTATAAGAAAAAGAAGCTTTGGGGTCAGATAGGTTTTTACACCCCCCTTTTTATAGGGTATTGCCTTTTTATCACCCATCTTTATTTTGATGGTTTTTATCGTTTTACACTTTTTTCTAATAATTTTTTTA
>CAYREE010000111.1:0-3959 GCA_964423225.1 uncultured archaeon
TTATCAAACGAAAACCTAAAAAAGCAGACTTAAAACAAGTATACTCCAATATCGGGAATATCTACAGTGACGTCAGATCAGAAATTGGAAGAGTACTAGTCGGCCAAGAAGAGACCTTAGAACAATTACTGATCTCGATCATAACCGACAGCCATGCATTACTCGAAGGTTTTCCAGGCCTTGGAAAGACTCTCATGGTACGAACGCTATCGAGTGTCATGGACATGAAATTCCGTAGGATCCAGTGTACTCCAGACCTGATGCCGTCAGATATAACTGGTACACACCTAGTAGAAGATGATCCAGACGGTCGTAAGAGATTCAGGTTTGAAGAAGGGCCAGTTTTCACTAACATACTTCTTGCCGATGAGATAAACCGTGCGACACCCAAGTCCCAGTCAGCCCTACTTGAAGCAATGCAGGAAAGACAGGTTACTGCAGGGACTACAACACATAAGTTGGACCGGCCATTCTTTGTTCTTGCAACTCAGAACCCGATTGAGATGGAGGGTACTTATCCATTGCCAGAGGCGCAGGTGGACAGATTCTTATTGAAGATACTTGTTGGATATCCAACGAAGCGTGATGAAGACAAGATTATTGAACGGTATACGAGCGAGATAATACCCTCTGTAAAAAGGGTTTTGAGCAAGGAAGAAGTCTTAGCGATACAAGATCTTGCAAAAAAGATGCCGATATCCAATGAAGTAAGGGAATATGCTCTAAACATTGTTACTGCATCACGGCCTGCTGAATCGGGAGTGGCTAAAACATATGTTGATTTTGGTGCGTCACCAAGAGCATCGATAGGACTTGTCATAGCAGCGAAGGCGCGCGCATTGTTAAAGGGCAGGAACTATGTGAGCAAGGATGATGTTAAAGCGATGGCATATCCTGTATTGCGTCACAGGCTAATCTTGAACTTCGAGTCTGAGAGAAAGGGCATGACGACAGACAATGTCATAGACGAGATTATCAAGGAAGTCAGATAGGACAATGATTGACCCGTCCTTCCTAGAGGAATTGAAGGAATTGAACTTCCTTGTGAAAAAGAAGGTTGCTTCAGCATATGAAGGAGGCAGACCATCAGTCAAACATGGTAAGGGAATAGAAGTTGTTGATTACAGGGAGTACTTCCCTGGAGATGACTTTCGACTGATAGACTGGCATGTTTACGGAAGAACTGAAAAACTATATATCCGACGCTTTGAAGAAGAGCGGAATCTTGTAGTCCATATCCTTGTGGATTCTAGTTCAAGCATGGATTTTAAAACGGTTGGTATGCGGAAGTTCGACTATGCTGCGAGTATTGCAGTCGGTTTCGGTTATCTGGCTGTAAACAACCATGAAAAATTTGCTACAGCCTTATATTCCGACCGTCTTAAGACTGTTACACAGCCTAAAAAGAGCCGGGTAAGCCTTTTTGATACAATAGACATGTTCAATGGCGTGAAGCTGGAGGGTGAGACAAAATTCGATGTGGCAAGCAGCCAATATAGTAAGATGATAAAATCCAAGGCATTTAGTATAGTGGTATCCGACTTCCTGGAGCCAATAGACTCTATAGTGGAGGGTATCTACCGGATAGCAAAACACAGCAAAGAGCTTTTTATCATCCAGGTATTCGATCCTTGGGAGATCGACTTGGGTTGGAATAATGATATAGAATTCGAGGATATTGAGACCGCGGAAAAACGAAGGAGCTTTCTAAGCCCAACATTTAAAAACGATTACAGAAAGAGCATCCAAGACCATATCGCTACAATACATGAGACTTGTGATGATGTTGGAGCACACTTTGCATCAATCACAACTGATACACCAATAATCAATGCGTTCATAAACCTTATTGGAGGTGGTAGACGTCATGGCTGAAATACCATTCATTCAAAATCTCGCTAATCCAACAGCTCTTGCAGGCCTAGCATTGATTATCCCAGTCATCCTCCTTTATCTATTGAAGCCTAAGCCAAAGCATATAATGTTCCCCTCAACAATGTTCCTCCTGTTCGTCGAAAGACACAAGAGGTTTTCTAGCTTTTTACAGAAATTCATAAGAGATCCGCTCTTGTTGTTTCAAATAATAATCATTGCAATCCTGGTTTTTACAATTGCGAGTCCTTTCATAACTTCCCTGGATATTGTTCGGGGTAAAGAATCAAATGTTATTGTGATAGATGCTTCTGCCAGTATGCAGGCGACTGATGTTTCCCCTGACCGGTTTTCAAAAGCGATTGAGACTGCTAAGAACATTATATCTGACATGAAGTCTCATGACGAGGCAAGCATATTGCTGGCTGAGAACATACCGATAACCGTGTTGAATCGGGGTGATAGGGTTGAGGCTATGTCCCTTCTTGGTGCCTTAGAGCCTTCAGATACTCCCTCCAATGTTGGTGAAGCAATTCTTCTTGCAAAGGATATTCTATTATCTTCTAAGGCTGCCGGGAAAATATATGTTATCTCTGATTTTTCAGGTCATGATGGGCTAGAACCTATTTTAGGTGGTAAGATAGCTGCTATGAGTGGTATAGAAGTTAAATATATTTCTGTGGGCGGCGAGTCTGATAATTCGGGTATTGTCAGTTTTAATGCCCGTAGATCTGTTGTTGATGAGGATAGGATGTTTGCAACAGCAAGCGTTAAAAACTTTGGCAGGTCTAGACAAGTCACTCTAAATCTTTATTCTCAAGATGAGTTCATTGCCTCTAATTCTAAGAATATAGGTTCTGGTGGCGAAGAATTCTTCAGTTTCAATCCGAATATTACTTGGGCTGAACAAGTTATTGAAGCCCGGATTGATGAAGAGGATTATCTAACCGTTGATAATACTGCTTATGCGAGCGTGTCAGGCGTGAAGATAAATAAAATACTTCTTATTACTGGGGAATCAGATACAGACAAATATTTAAGGCTTATGCTGCAGTCTCTCCGCAATATCGACTTGAAGATAGTAATACCACCTGAACCTATCAGGGATTATAGCGGTTTTGACATGATAATCCTCGGCAATGCTGAGGGAGATAAAATACTGCCCGGCACATTCGATGACATCAAGGCAAGTGTGATAAAAGGTGCTGATCTAATTGTAGTGGCATCAGACGGACTATGGAGCCTTACTACAGATGAATTATGGAGTATTATGCCAATTTCCATTATTAAGAAGGATCCGATCGAATCCGAAGTTATCGTTTTAGAAGAACATGATATGCTACGGGATGTAGTTTTTGATAATGTGGTTGCCACAGACTATTATGACATAGATATTCATGATAACTCATCGATTGAAATACTTGGTGTCAGGGGGGATAATCCAACAACACTTTTCACTTATCGACGGTTGGGTAAGGGTCATATCGCATTCATGGGGCTTAATCCAGATCCATTATGGAGCAATCTTTATTATAGTTCATCATTCCCTATCTTCTGGTCTCAGATGATCAAATTTTTTGTCAGTGATCGCGAGAAGAAATCTGTGTTAGACTACTCTTCAGGAGCCTATATGCCTTTATATGATGTTATGAATGTAAAGACACCTAAAGGAGATGTTATAAAGACTAATAATGTCTTCCTTGATAAGGTTGGATTATACGAGCTGTCAAATGATGTTAAAAGTGAGAGTATAACGGTTAGCCTACTAAATCCACGTGAATCGAATATATCTATCGGATCAATTGATGAAGCGATTCAAACAAGCGATTTTAATACTCGAAGGGAGAAGGTGGAAGTCAAACACGAGTATTATAAGATACTCCTCGTCTTTATGATACTAATACTTATTTTTGAGATGATGATGTATCGTCGGAGGGGATTGATATGAATGCATCTACAATCACCTCGACACTCGAGCAGTTTACTTCAAAGTTCAACGAGTCTGGATTATCCAACTATGGGTTTAAGAATCCGTATTATCTGCTGGTTGGTATTCCTTTAATCCTCTTGATGATATGGTATGTGCG
>CAYREE010000111.1:3969-7734 GCA_964423225.1 uncultured archaeon
ATCTCCTATGAACTTTTATGCCAATTGACATCAAGAGTAAGGAGAGAGGAGGGGATACCGTAGATATTCCTTTTTGCTCGTGCGGTGTGTCCTAATGGTCCTTGTTGTTGGAGCGATCGCTTCTCCAGTAGAGTTCTCAAGTAGAACTGAGGTGAAGGACTTCCCACCCATCATGGTATTGGGAGATTCTAGTGGGAGCATGTCATTGTTCCCTGATTCCAGAGAGCTTTCATTGAATGTATATAATGGAATATCTGGGATGGTGGGAAATATCACTGGGAACACAGACAATATTGAACTGGATCTTTTTAGTCCTGGTAACACCACTTCTATTGGCGATGCATTCTACAGGAACCTTGTGAAAAGTAAGGGAGAATCCAATATTATCGTCCTTGTAAGTGATGGAAATAATAATTTTGGAAGAAATCCTGTTGACATGGCTGAAGCCATAGGGGATACTAATTCCACAATCTTCGTTGTGAAACCCATACAATCTAAAAATGATGTTTATGTAAAGGAGGTTTTCGGTGATAGGAAGATACCTTCCAAATCAGAATATGATTTATTGATGACTATCGGCAATACTGGATTCAGAGAAGTGGGATATGATCTTGAAGTTAGTGTTGAAGGTGTGAGGCGTTTTAACAAGCATTTCCTGCAGAACGAATATGAAAAACAGGTTCAGTTAAAGCTTAACTTCGACAGCCCTGGCGTATATCAGATCAAGGTAGAGATAAAGTCTGTTCAAGACAATCTAACGGCAAATAATGTTTATTATAAGACGGTGGAGGTTGTTGATAAACCTTCCGTCCTGATTATTACCTCTAATGTAACATCACCCCTTACTAAAGTATTGGCCAGGTTATATAACCTTGATATTAAAAACAGTCTTGATACTGATTATTCCCCGTTTACTTGCGTCTTTTTAGATAATATCCCTGCAAGCAGACTTGATAGGAACAGGGTAAATGATCTTCGAGATTATGTCTTGAAGGGTAATGGCCTTGTTGTCGTTGGTGGTAAGAATAGTTATGAGTATGGTGCTTATAACAACAGTTTCATAGAGAATATACTGCCTGTCAAATCATCTGAGAAGCCAGAGGACCGAAGGAAGAAAATTGCAGTATTATTCTTGATAGACATATCTAAAAGCACTGAATATGGTCAGGGTACTGATTCAAAGATTGACATTGAGAAGGCACTTGCACTTAACATGATAAGGAATCTTGATGATAATGATACTGTTGGCGTGATTGCGTTTAACACGCTTCCATATGTCGTATCTGGAATGAGTCCTTTAGGGCAGAAGCGGGCTGATGTAGAAGATCGGATCTTACGCTTGAAGTTTGTGGGGGGTACGGACATGGTTCCTTCATTAGAGTCTGCTATCAGGATGTTTAAAGGCTACTCCATACCGAAGTACATTATACTGCTTTCTGATGGTGTGATCCCGCGTTCTAAAGCACCGATAGTTTTCAGTAAAACTTCAACTCTTAAGGAAATGGATGTTACTGTATATAGTGTTGGTGTTGGATTTGATACTGACGTTCAGATGATGAGTGAGATAGCGCGGGTAGGTGGAGGCATGTATTTCATGCCTGAGGAATACCAGCGCTTGAAGATACAGTTTGGAGAAAAATTGGAGGAAGACAATCCTGAGAGGATACCGATTATTATAAACGATCATCATCACTTCATCTCAAGGAATCTTCCAGGATGGAATGACCAGCGCCCTCCGTCTAGGGGATACAATAAAGTATATGAAAAATCTGTTGCGCAAATACCAATGACTACAAAAGGGGGTCATCCAGCGCTGGCTGTATGGAGGTTTGGGCTTGGTCGTGTTGCCTCATTAATGCTGGATAATGGTATTGTATGGGGTCAGGAGATTTATGCTGCGCACAGTGGTAAACTCTTGTCAGCTTTGTCTAATTGGGTTATTGGTGACTTGGAGAAGAATAAGGATGTTCGGATTGTGACAGAGGACGCTCATCTAGGAGACAAGATCACAATTGATGTTAGGGCAAGTGATAAGCCTGAGTTGATTATGCAGAAGTCAATGACTGGTGAAGGCGAGGAATTAGATCTGACTCGGACTGGTGTTGAGTCTTATCGCAGTATTGTAGAACCTATTGAGACTGGCTTTTATGGGATAAAGGCAACTACTAGTAGTGGTTCTGACTTGTCTGCTATCGCTTTAAATTATCCGTTGGAATATGCTGATCTTGGTATTAATCTAGAAGTGCTTGAGAAGGTCGCGCTTTCAGCAAATGGACGTGTCTATGAACCCGACGAGATAGAACAGCTACACAAAGACATTCTGCGCCTTGCAACATTAAAGGCGACTGAGGAGATTACAGAAGAAAGAGAGTTATGGCTCTATTTTGTGATCACAGCACTTACAATCTACTTTATTGATGTGGTTGTGAGAAGGATTTTTGAGATATATTCCTTGATGATGAGCAAGAGAAGTCAGTGATTATTATTTAGTCGTCGACACATCCTACCATCCCTGGTTTAGGCGAGTATATTAATCCTTTTTGCTCTAGTTCTTTTAGAATGGATTTTAATTCTTTTGTCTCAATATCTTGTTCGATAACTTCATCTGCAAGGTTTTTGACCCTTAAGCAGTGTAGTTTGTGGATTATGTTATAAACAGTCTGGCGTTTGCCTGAATTCCTGTTTTTCAGTGTTGTACGACGATTGTCTTTTACTAAGTTTTTTTTCAAATCAACCACCAAGATCCTATTTGATCCTCCTTATCCAGTTCAAATGTTCATCGATACTGTGAAGATGAAATATAATCAGTATCATGAGAATAATAATTACACAGTAAGCTATTAAATCAACTAGTTGTCCCTGTTCTTTTAGATTGACGAGTAGGCTTGACATTAACTCTGATGCGCTGACAGTAGTTGAGATCAATATCAATATTATCCATGTATATAATATCTTTTCCACCAAAAACCACCCAACAATTTATTTGGAGGTATTCTTTAATAAACAAGTCTAGAAAATCCTTCTTAATGGAAGTTTTGAGCCTGGACGTTTTTGACTTCTCTTTATTATCCTTGGTTTTTTCTTGGCTACTTCCACATTCTTTTTCCGTGGTCTGACATCTTTCCTCGTTTTTACAGGTGTTTCTGGTTTGTCAAAAGTTAGTCTTGGAGTCTTTTGTCTGTCTGGATTCAACCGTGGAGCCTTATTCATCTCTAAATTTAATCTTGGAGTCTTCTGTCGTTTAATTATGAATCCTATGACAAATATTATCACGGATACTATAAGGATTATTAATAATGCAAGGAAAACATACCTAAAATTTATTTTATTAAATTGTTCAGCTATCTTAGCGAGCGGTCCACTATCTTTTAAAACCTTATCATCCTCTGGTATTTGAATTCCTAGTATCGAGCTTATATTAGCAGCGAGATTTGATGCCTCTTCTGATTTATCTCTTTCGCCTATTAGTCGATACAAGTTTTCGGCAAGCAGTGAATATTCCAGAGCTTTCTTGTATTCAGTGGCGTTATATTCTTCTAATGATCTATCATAGATGTCTGAAGCATTCATAAGTATTATCGACCTTGAATTGTTCAATATTCTCTCTATCTCGTCTATCGCGAGCTTATCGTTTATCTGTGGTGCTGAAAACTTGTTCTTGGCGACCTGGCCATACCTTGTAGCATTCACAAAGTCGCCGTTGATATAATAATATTTTGATAAATTCATGTATTTTTTTGCCTCGTTTTTCAGGGTCTCGACTTG
>CAYREE010000112.1:0-7682 GCA_964423225.1 uncultured archaeon
ACCCTGCTTTTCGGACTGCCAAGTGAGGCAGTCATTGCATTGATCGTCGGGTTCATGAGGAAGGATGTTGATGTCGGTTTGCTTGCCCCGCTTGGAATGAGTGCTGAACAATTGACGATCGCATGTACTTTACTTGCAATATACTTCCCCTGTGTTGCAACCTATACCGTATTGATGAAGGAATTAGGATTGAAGGATACTCTCAAGGCCACCGGGATAATGGTTATAGTTACTGTTTCTGTTGGAATTATCTTGAATATTCTGCTACTTTAATGTGTAGGCTTGCTTTCGTTCCACTTAAATATTGGTTTCTATCGGACTACCTTCAGGTTTATAAAGGATGGTGTTGTATATATTGAGGAATAAAACTTTTTCAAAAGCCTTATTCTAATTGTAATGGAGGCGGTTTCTTTGGAGTCAAAAGAATTTAAAGGCACTACTACGATAGGTTTAGTTTGTAGCGATGGAATAGTATTTGCGACGGATAGAAGAGCAAGTTGGGGGCATTTTATAGCAAGTAAAAAAGCCCAGAAATCATTCAACATAAACGATACTTGCGGAGCAACTGTAGCAGGAAGCGTCGGTGACGCTGAAAGCTTAATGAGGCTAATACAAGCTGAATCCAAGCTCTATGAGATGAATAATGGAGAGAAGATGAGTTCTGGATCAATAGCAGTATTAATGAGTAACATCCTACATGGAAACAAGATTTTCCCATATTTAGTCCAACTATTAATTGGTGGATTCGACGGTGAAGATGGTAAGCCAAGACTATATACCCTCGATCCTATTGGAGGTCTTATCGAGGAGACTATGGCATCCACTGGAAGCGGGAGTCCTATGGCATATGGAGTCCTTGAAAGAGAATTTAATGAAGATAAGTCTATTGAAGAGAACCTGCCTGTTGCATTGATGGCGTTAAAAAGTGCGATGGATCGTGACTCGGCATCTGGTGATGGCATGGAATTGGTATCTATTAATACCGAAGGTTTCAAGAGATATAGCGAGGATGATGTGAACAACATTCTTGAGAAAGCTTTATCTCGTAAATAAATAAAAAATATTTTTTTGTTGTTGTAGAATCGGTCGTCCTAAGACTGAATATTTTATTTAATGGTAATATTGAAGATGGAGTTTAAGGAAATACAGAAGATAGTTGAAGAGACTGCTCCGAAGGGCAAGATTGTTAAAGTTGATGTTGAGGGTCCGAAGGTCGTATTATATACAAAAGACATGCCATTCTTCGTGGATAACTCAAATGAAGTGAGGGATCTAGCGACATCACTTAAAAAACGGGTTATTGTACGATCTACAGCAGATTCACTAATGGATCCTGTCGAAGCGAAGAAGGAGATTGAAGATATAATCCCGGAAGAGGCTAATATCGAGGATATCGAGTTTGACGCTGAATTCGGTGAAGTGAGGATCGAGGCAGAAAAGCTTGGTTTGGTAATCGGGAAACACGGTAGTACCCTCGAGGAGATAACAAGAAGAACTCGTTGGACTCCCAAACTATTGAGGAAGCCCCCGATACAGTCTGATACCGTAAGAAGTATCAGGAAGATGTTGTATGAGAACCGTGATGAACGTTTGAAGATCCTAAAGGGCGTCGGAAAGAAGATTTATAGAAAACCAGATGCTGACTGCGATTGGATCAGGATAACTCCCCTCGGCGGAGCCCAACAGGTTGGAAGATCCAGCATACTCCTACAGACTCCTGAAAGTAATGTTTTAATCGACTGTGGGATAAATGTAGCTGCACAAGATACTGATAGATTCCCTGATTTCAGGGCTGCAAAACTTGCGATATCCGAACTTGATGCTGTAGTCATATCACATGCTCACTTGGATCACTGTGGTTTCGTACCCTACTTATACAAGTACGGATATGACGGTCCTATATACTGTACAGAACCAACACGAGACCTCATGATGCTTCTCGTACTAGATGCAGTGGAAATAGGTGTTAAAGGCCAGAACGAACTACCATTCTCAAGCAAGCAAGTCAGAGAAATGATAAAACATACAATTCCCCTCGAATATGAAGAAGTTGCTGACATTACACCTGATATTCATTTGACACTCTATAATGCAGGACATATCCTGGGTTCAAGTGTATGTCATTTTCACATAGGTGAAGGACTACATAACCTCGTCTATACCGGCGACTTTAAGTTCGGAGACACACGACTTTTAGAAGCAGCGAACTTTGAGTTTCCACGGGTTGAGACCATGATAACCGAGTCAACTTATGGTGGCAGATATGATACACAACCTAAAAGAAGGGATGCTGAACAACAATTATTGGAGATAATCCAGGAGACTTCAGCGAAAAAAGGTAAAGTATTGATCCCAGTATTTAGTGTTGGAAGAAGCCAGGAAGTTATGATGGTCTTAGAGGCTGCACATAGGTTCGGAAACATTAATGTGCCTGTATTCCTGGATGGTATGATCTGGGAGGCAACAGCAATACATACAGCGTATCCTGAATATTTGAAAAGACATATCAAACATCGTGTATTCAATGGTTATAATCCATTCCTTGTTGATGCATTTGAGAAGGTTCAGCATAAGAAGAGACAGGAGATAATTGATAGAGAAGATCCTTGTGTAATACTTGCAACATCTGGAATGATGACTGGTGGACCGAGTGTTGAATACTTCAAGAAATTCGCTGGAAATCCGAATAATACTCTGGCATTCGTAGGATATCAGGCTGAGGGTTCACTGGGTAGAAGATTGCAGAATGGTTTGCAGGAAGTTCCAATTGATGATAATGGTCGTACTAAGGCTTTGAAAGTGAATCTTAGAGTTGAGACTATCGATGGTTTTTCAGGACATGCTGATCGCAGACAGCTTCTTGGATATTGTAAGAAGATTAGTCCAAAACCTAAGAGGGTTGTTGTGATGCACGGGGAGGCGAGTAAGGCGAATAATCTGTCAGCAACATTATATGATATGTTTGGTTTTGAGTCTAGTGCTCCGCGAAACCTTGATTCAATAAGGCTTGTATAGTCGGATCCTTCTTCGGATCATTACCTGGTCCAATATAGATGAGTATGAATGCGCATAATAAACTAGATATTATTGTTGCTGATGTCTGTACGAATGATAAAAACAGCATGATCGGACCGTCTATCGCCATTTTTTCCTCTAAAAGATTCTGGGCAGCCTGTGGATTATCCTTGATATATTCCTTTATTTCGGGATCGCTCGTCATTTCGATAGCCTTTGAGAACTGATAGATCATTGGTGGGATAACTATGATGATGAACAGGAGGCCAATCATAAGTGATGCGGCGAATATGGATATTACATTCCCTTTTGTAACAGACCATGAATGTTTGATTGCCTGGACGAGTTTCATATCTTCTATGATTATTGCACTGCCTACAAGTGTAAATCTTATTGTGATGTATGTGATTGCAAAGACCATTATAACGACAAAGAAAAATGAGAGTGGGCCGATAATGAGTCCTAGGACCATAAATCCCACCATAAATACTATTCCAAGGATAATGAATCCTATCATGTATAATATCCCGAATATGAGCAATCTTATTATATAGTGGGGTATAGTTGTGATTGCCTCTTTAAGTGTTGAATGATTTAGATAATTTATTGAGATCATTCCAACAAGCATCATGTATGTGAGGTTGATTATTCCGATAATGGTGCCTAGGACTGGTATATTTGAGGTTTGGATAAGGTATCCTACTAAGGATAATATCGGGGGTATGATTGCTAGGATCCACATATCCTTGGTTTTCAAGAAAAAGCTGATGGATGTTTTTACAGTTGCGACTGCTAAACCCATATATAACAATCACAATGTGATAATATAAGGTGGTAAGAAGATTAGTCTGCATATGTTTGTTACTGTTTGTTTCATTTGCTGGGTGTACTGAGGATTCTGCAGGCATCATTGAAGATGCGGTTCGTGAAAAGGATCAGTCAAAATGCAGTGTTATCGAAAACGATGAGAGACGAGAATATTGTCTGATGAAAGTGGGTAGGACTAGTAGGGATCCTAAAGCATGCGATAAAATAACGATAGTAAACTATAAGGATTCTTGCCTATCTGGTGTTGCTGTAAAGAAGATGGATCGGAAGATATGTGAACGTATCTCGGATCCTGATATAATGACGATGTGCATATCACAGATACAATAATACTACGGTTTCCTCTTTTTCCCTAATGGCATCAGTAAGATCGGCTTTTCTTTATCAGATAATCCGAGGATCCCACTGATCCTATCATCGTCAAAAGCCCCTATTTCAACTGTTCCAAGGCCCTGGGTTTCTGCGGCTAGATGGATGTTCTGACCTGCCGCCCCAGCTTCTAAGAGAACATATCTTGCTGCACGCGAACCGTATTTCTGCGCTGACCTATCCTTTACAGCTGTTATTGCAATGGTTGCTGGTGCATATGCGAGATATTCTTGGTTTAACGCGGCCTGACAGATACTCATTCTGGAATCGCCTTCTTTTATTCGTTGGATTGAGTGGGCTTTTGGATCATACTTGTATATTCCAGGATCAATACCCTCGACATTGCCTACAACAGCATATAGCTCTAGTGGATATTTTGCACCTGCTGAAGGTACTGTCCTATATCCATTCTGGTTGGTTACTCCCTGGGCTGCCCAGAGCATTTGTCCAAGCTCTGCCTGGGATAATGCTTCTGTAGAATATGCTCTTACAGATCGCCTTGATCTCATAGCCTCTTCGACACTTACGTCAGAAGTCACGATTGGATTCGGTAGGTCTATATGTGTTGGGCCTGATTGTCTAACAGCTTTTGGGGTCTGGTCACTCATTGCTGCATCTGTTTGTCGTAGATGTCTTGCAGCATTACTTGCCGGCTCATCAGCGTGTTCTTCTTGACCCATCATTATTCACTGTTAATACACTGGGAAATACATGCTAATATTAGCGTATCTTTCCAACTGGATATAAGTATAATGGTATTTCTCCTTCTGAAAGCTCTAATAACCTGGTAATACCATCTGGATTAAACGCACCTATCGCCACAGTCCCTAATCTAATCGAGCCTGCCTGCAGATATATGTTCTGTCCTGCATGGCCTGCCTCCATGTGAACATACATCTCTCCTCTTTCCCCATACTTGTCTGTGGTCCGCTCGTATACGGCTGTCAATATGATTGTTGCAGGAGCGTTCCCCACCCATCTTTGATTGGCAGACTGTATCATCAATTCTTCCCGGATATCACCACTGATTTTCTGCCTTATCGAATGAGTCGTCGGTTCATAGCGATATAAGCCTTGTTCAATACCCTCTACAGCTCCTACTACAACATATGTTTCAAGCGGGTATGTCGCTCCTGCTGAAGGGGCTGTACGACCACCCCATTCACTTGTCATGCCCTGGGCTGCCCAGAGCATCTGTCCAAGGTCTGCTTGCGTGAGGGATTCTTCTTTAAACGATCTTACTGATCTTCTCGATGATAATGTTTCTTCAATACTAATATTCCCTTTTACATTAGGGTCTGGTAGATTGATCTGACCGCTTTTCAGATTGTATTCTGTTGAATCAGTTGGGAAATCATAATATCCTAATATGAATGCCAATACGACAATTACCGATATTATGTAACTGTATCTTATCATTCTTTAAATCTTTTAAAATCAAATTGTTTAAATGAAATGAGCATGCAAGAACAAGCTATCATATTATTAGTATTAGTGTTTTTAGCAGGCTGCATGGAAACCTCGGTTAGTATAACCGAGGATTTAAGCCAGATTAATCAAGGATTAATAAACATGGATTATTACCGGGTCGCAAATGATCTGGAATATTTTTTCAAATATAGGACAGGATTGTGGTTAGAGATGACGGATAAGAAAGTTTTGTTTGTTTTGGCCCCTGAAGGCTTCAGGGATGAGGAATATGATATTCCTCGTAGGATACTTGAAAAAAACGATGTGAAAGTGAATGTGACCGGGCCTACTGAAGGCATATACAAGGGTATGCTTGGGATGACTGTTAGGCCAGACACGATATTTGATTTCATTAATGTGAGTGATTTTGATGCAGTCATTGTCGTTGGTGGTAGCGGTTCGAAAAAATGGTTATGGGATAATAAAAAGCTCCATAATATTGTTTTTAGGGCTTGGGAGGAAGATAAAATAGTTGCGGCAATATGCTTGTCTCCTGTAGTACTTGCTAAAGCTAATATCATGGACGGTAAACGGGCGACAGTATTCCCTTTACCAGAGGCTATAGGACTACTGAATGCTGATGATGTTAAGTATATTAAAGAATCGGTTGTCGTTGATGGTAAGATAATCACTGCTGATGGACCTGAGTCAGCAAAGGAATTTGGCGAGACAATTCTAGACTTATTATGGAATGATGTATATGCTGACCGGCTTGTAGACAATGAATTAGCGCGTCAAGAGGCTAAAAGAAGGCTATTGGAGGAAGGTTGATATTTATAATAATATATTCACTATAATGGAAAGGTGACAGTAGTTTGAAGGAGATAATAATATTATTGGTTGCATTATCGTTTTTAACATTCTTCCTAGGGATATTTCTGGGAGGCGGGTTTACATACTGGTATATGCCAAGAACGTGCAGTAAGATCACGGAAGTGACGAGCGTCGAATACCAGTGTTATGACGGATCATCAGAGGATTCAGTAGAGGATTGTCCTGAACCAGATCTTCCTGAATGCAAGGATGGATCAAAGTCTAAGACGGTTAACAATACTGTTGTTGTAAGGCAATGCGATTGTCTACGCGACTGTCCGATGTGTCAGAACTGCGTGAAACCCGGAGTCACAACGACAACCATAAAGAAAATTGTCCTTCCGCCATGTGCATCAGACTCTGATTGCGGAGCCACTGAATACAGTGAGATAAAGTGTAATATCAAGCGTCAGATGTACAAGTTATTATCCGAGCCATTCTGTGATGATGGTGAGTGTAAGACTCGACAGGAACAGGAGATACTCAGATCATGCACGCAGAGCGAACGGTGCCAGGTTGATGTCGGTTGTGTACCCTACGAGGATTCGGAAGAAGATTAGAATAATAAAAAAATAAAAGAGGCTGTTTTAAAAGCCCCACTATCTTATTTCTTCTTTTTCTTGCTTTTTTTCTTTGAAAGATTATCGTTTCTCTTGCCAGCGACAACCGATGGAAGACCCCAGATTTTTATGAATCCTTCAGCAGCAGAATGGTCGAATTCATCGCTGTCATCATATGTGGAAAGCCCATGGTGATAGAGTGAATGGGCGCTCTCACGTCCTACGACCATGGCCTGTCCCTTGTATAATTTTAGTCTTACTATTCCCGACACATTCTTTTGTGTTTCGTCCACGAATGCTTCGAGGTCTTTCATCAAGGGTTCATACCATAATCCGAAGTATGCCATTTCAGTCCATTTTCCTTCAATCGTGGGTTTAAAGAGATTCTGTTCTATTGTAAGAGTCAGTCTTTCTAGTTCTTTATGGGCTTCTAGGATCGTGACTGCTGCTGGGCATTCATATGTCTCCCTGCTTTTAATGCCTATTAATCGGTCCTCCATCATATCGATCCTTCCAACCCCGTGAGCACCAGCTATATGATTTAGCTTTTTGATGAGCTCTGTTTCATCCATGAGTTTTCCATTCAATCCTACTGGGATACCCTCGCTGAATTCGATGGAAATATAT
>CAYREE010000113.1:0-7458 GCA_964423225.1 uncultured archaeon
ATTGGAAAAAAAATATGCTGACACCATGCGTAGATTTTATAAATTAAGTAAATTGATAACTCATCGTGAAATTAAACAAATTAAAGGACAAGAATATGAACATTATTACAAAGAAGCAGAAGCTTTTGTAAGAAGGATGAAAAAACTTGTTGAAAAAGGAGAGTTGAGCAATTCACTTTACAAGAGACTACAATTAACAGAAGAGAAGATAAACAATATCTCAGACATGGTTCTAAGTGTGGCGAAGTTAGACGATCCGATAGGCGAGGAATTGATTAAAACAGAGCTTGACAACGATCTGGTATTATCAAAGATCACCGTACCAATAGGTGTGATAGGAACGATATTCGAGTCACGGCCGGATGTTGTAGCGCAGATTGGTTCATTATGCTTGAAATCAGGTAATGCAGTCTTGATGAAGGGTGGGAGCGAGGCAATGAATTCCAATAAAATTCTATATGAGATCATTAGGGATGCATCAGAATCAGAAGATGTTCCAGCTGGATGGATACAATTATTAGAAACCAGGGATGATGTTAAAAATATGCTTGGATTAGACGATTATATCAGCCAGTTGATCCCGCGGGGCAGCAATAGTTTCGTAAAATATATTCAAGACAATACGAGGATCCCAGTATTAGGGCATGCAGCAGGTATATGTCACGTGTTTATTGACAAGGAAGCAGATTTAAAGATGGCTGAAAAGATAGCATTAGATGCGAAATGCCAGTATCCAGCGGTATGTAATGCTATGGAAACCCTTCTAGTGTCAGATGACATAGCTGTAGAATTCCTCGAGGGTCTTGGAAGCAAGTTAGATGAAGCAAAAGTAGAGGTTCGGGGAGATAATAAGGTCATCAAGATACTGGAAACTGCTAAGGCTGCGACTGATGAGGATTGGGCTACAGAATACAATGACTTGATCCTCAACATCAAGATAGTATCCGATGTTACAGAAGCGGTTTCCAGAATCAATAAGTATGGGTCAGGACATACAGATGCAATAGTGACTGATAGTAAGGAGACCGCACATTATTTCATAAACAATGTAGACTCATCAAGCGTCATGTGGAATGCTTCAACAAGATTCAGTGATGGATACAGGTATGGACTAGGAGCTGAAGTTGGAATAAGCACAAATAAACTACATGCAAGAGGACCAGTAGGACTTGAGGGATTAACTATATACAAATGGGTTCTCCATGGAAAAGGGCATATTGTCTCGGATTATGTGGGCTCTAATGCAAAAGAATTCATCCATAAAAAACTGAAATAAACCTATTTCATAATGTCGATAAGCTGATTCAAGTCTTCAGCCATCAGTTCTAACTCACTTTCAGCATTAGGACATAAACCATGGCGTTTCAAAGCCTTTATCCGGTATATCAAAGACATGACCAGATCCATACTGTCACTATCAGAACCATTATTCTTAACAATTGGCTTATCCTGGTCTACAAACGCTGTTTCAAGCCATTTCACCCGCTTATTCAACTCTGTATTCTTTCCCTTATCAGCCACATTATAGACCTTGGATGCTTTATCCACGCAGTCAAGCTCTCCAAGAATCCGTGTGAAATAACTGCTCTTACCATTACTACTACCTGACGAGCCAGAGTCAGAAGAGAAAGATGTGAGAGGCCTGTATTTACGGCCTTTTTGATCGCTTACAACATTCTGTTCTATAGGTTTATCGTCTGTTTTAGCATTGAAGATCATGGTGTTTCCGTCATTTAGGACATCAGAAGCATTCCTTGAGTTTCTATCTGGGACGGTTTGATACGAGTCGCATCCAACCTCGCTGGCAATCTGTCCAAGAAAACCTTGATTCTTCCCTCTGCGTGTGTTATCGGTGTCCAGCCTCATGGTTACAACCTCAGTAACCACCCCAACCTCGACAATTAAATATTTGGTTCAGTATATAAAAACAAAAGTGGCTTTTTATTGTTTTATAGATAATAAATACCGAAAATGGCCTCTATTACAGAGAAAATACTTGTAAAACACTTGGTTGAAGGTTCGTTAAAACCTGGTGAAGAGATAGCAATAACTATAGATCAGACGCTTACCCAGGATGCTACCGGAACTATGGCCTACTTACAGTTCGAATCCATGAATATACTCCAGGTTAAGACTAGGTTGTCGGTCAGTTATGTGGATCATAATATGCTACAGACTGACTATCGGAATGCTGACGACCATGAGTATCTGCGATCAGTGGCTGCAAAATATGGGATTTATTTCAGTCAGCCTGGAAATGGGGTATGTCATCAAGTACATTTAGAACGATTTGCAATGCCAGGGGAGACACTTCTTGGCTCAGATAGTCATACGCCAACATGCGGAGGGATTGGAATGCTCGCGATCGGGGCTGGTGGACTTGATGTTAGTGTTGCAATGGGTGGGGGACCATTCTACCTTACTATGCCTCAAATAATTGGTGTAGAGCTTACTGGAGAGCTTTCTAACTGGGTTTCTGCAAAGGATGTGATACTAGAGCTTCTTAGAAGGCATTCTGTAAAAGGTGGTGTTGGAAAAATCTTCGAATTTTTCGGGGAAGGTGTGAAGACATTAAGTGTTCCTGAAAGGGCGACGATCACAAATATGGGTGCTGAACTCGGTTTGACTACATCGATTTTCCCAAGTGATGAGGTCACAAAGGAATTCATGGTAAAACAAGGTCGTGGAAAAGAGTGGATAGAAATGGAAGCAGAAGATCCGAAATATGACAAGGTAATTAAACTTGATTTAGGGATTGTGGAGCCTCTGATAGCTAAACCACATAGTCCTGATAATGTTGTCCCAGTAACTGAATTAAATGAATTGAATGTCAACCAGATCTGTATAGGTTCTTGTACAAACTCTTCATTAAAGGATCTGATGACTGCTGCAAAAATGCTTGAAGGAAAGAAAATCCATCCTAACGTGAGTTTTACAGTTTCTCCAGGATCAAGACAGGTCTTTGAGATGCTTGCAGAATCAGGTGATCTAGGAGTTCTCGTGAATGCAGGTGCACGGATACTTGAACCATCATGTGGTCCATGTATCGGGATGGGTCAGGCACCACCTTCTAAAGGGATTACATTAAGGACGTTTAACCGTAATTTCGAGGGTAGGAGCGGGACAAAGGACGCATCAATATATCTTTCGAGTGTTGAAGTAGCCGTGGCATCAGCGATAAAAGGTGTAATAACCGATCCAAGATCATTAGGCGATGCATCAAAGATCATTCTTCCTGAAAATTTCCTGGTAGACGACGAAATGATAATCCCACCCTCAGATAACAAGAATGATATCAAGGTTGTGATGGGGCCGAATATCAAACCAGTCCCAGTAGGCCAGCCTTTATCTGATGTCATATCGGGTAAAGTCTTGTTAAAGACCCTGGATAATGTGACAACAGATCATATCATGCCAGCAGGTTCAAAGATACTACCTTTAAGAAGTAATATCCCCGCAATTAGTGAATTTACTTTCACTAGAATAGATCCTTCCTTTCCAGAAAGAGCTAAGAAACATGGGGGTGGATTCATAGTTGGTGGAGAGAATTACGGACAGGGTTCAAGCCGTGAACACGCAGCCCTGGCTCCAATGCATCTTGGTGTGCGTGCAGTAATAGCAAAATCATTTGCAAGGATACATAAGGCTAACCTAATCAATTTTGGGATAATGCCTCTTGAATTCCTGGATGTAAAAGATTATGATCATATCGAACAGGAAGACATTATTGAAATATCTAACCTGATGAAGAATATTGATAAAGATTCCTTCAAGATAAAGAATACTACAAAGACTATGACCTATGAAGTTAAGACCGGTTTTACAAAGCGGCAGAAGGAGATTCTTCTTTCCGGAGGATTGTTAAATTATACAAAGGCAAAGCAAGATGGTGCATGAGATAACTTTAATCCCTGGAGATGGGATAGGCCCTGAGATAACGGATGCGGTAGTCAAATGTATTCAGGCAGCGGGAGTGGACGTGAACTGGGATGTACAGACTGCGGGAATTGAAGTCTATGAGACTGATGGAAATCCATTGCCTGGACGAGTGTTGGATAGTATAAAGAAGAATAAAGTTGCATTGAAGGCTCCAGTTACAACTCCTTTAGGCAAGGGTTTTAGAAGTGTCAACGTGCAGTTAAGGCAGGCCCTGGATTTATACTCTTGTGTCAGACCTTGCAAGACATATCCTGGGATAAACTCAAGTTATGCTGATGTGGATATTGTGATTGTACGGGAAAATACTGAAGGCTTGTATGCGGGCATAGAGTTTGACTTGGGTTCGGATGATGTCAAGGATTTGATCAGTTTTGTAGGAAAAAGGACTGGGAAGAAAATTAAAGATGATTCAGCAATAAGCCTAAAGCCGCTTTCAGAATCCAGTTCGAAACGAATTGTTAAATTCGCTTTTGAATACGCGTTGAAGAACGATCGTGTAAAAGTAACTGGTGTTACAAAGTCGAATATCATGAAATTCAGTGATGGTTTATTCATGAGAGTTGCCGAGGAACTATCAACTGATTATAAAGTAGAATATGAACATCGATTGATTGATGCATTATGTATGCAGTTAGTCCAGAATCCATTGCAGTTTGATGTACTGGTCCTACCAAATCTTTACGGGGATATTGTCAGCGATCTTTGTGCAGGTCTTGTTGGTGGCTTGGGGATTGCGCCTGGAGCCAATATCGGTACTGATTATTCAGTCTTCGAAGCTACTCATGGAAGTGCACCAGACATTGCTGGTAAGAATATCGCTAATCCAACAGCTCTCCTATTAAGTGCTGTGATGATGCTTAAGCATATCAATGAGGCTGATGCAGCAGATAAGATTGAATATGCTGTCACTAAAGTTCTTTCTCGTGGTGTGGATGTTACGCCAGACATAAAGCCTGGTAGTGGCAAGACAACATGTGACATGGCTGATGCAATCATCGATTCAATAGATTAGATTGCCCCTACCTTCCTTTTATTCGGTATCTCCTATTCTATTAATACAGGTGATTTTTTTATGAGCGATGGTTATGGTCAGGAAATATATAATGAAGCATATACTATGCGGTTTAAGCTTGATGACATAGATTGCAAACTTGATACGATCTCATCCTATATGAGTAAGGCAGATACTATCGAGGAATATTTAAGCCAGATAATACGTGAGATAAGTGGTTTACGTCGTGATATGAGGGAGATAGCTGGTGGTGGAAAACCACCCCATATGCGGGATGCTAAGGGATTGCTCTAATCCTTCAAGTGTTTCTTCTTTAACTTTATGATTTCTTCAGTAGTCGGTTCTATAGATCCTAGGTATTCAACATATTCTTGTTTGACATTACCGTTTTTTCTAACAGATTTTACAAGATAGTAGTATTGCCTGCCTTTTATCTTTTTTTTTCTGATAAACATCTTATAAAAGTCGACGGAATATACTCTCTAAAACAAGTTTCAAGCTCGCAAGTTCGTTATCAGTCATCTTTAATGCGATCTTCACCTTGTCCTTTTCAGCATTAATATATTCTTGATTATACTGCATCCGTGTTTCAGTTGATACGTCTCCACGCTTGAATGTGTGAAAACAACGCCATTCCTTCCTATTCTTTATCGATAGTGATAATCCTGCGATCTCATCCATGGAAAGCTTTACTCTTATAAGGGTTTTTTTATCACTGAATGTGATTAAACAAAACTTGCTCTTGTCTATTGGTACGCTTATTGTTAGACTTGTGGTTTTACCACTTGTCGCATGTATGTAACTATAAAAAACCTTTAATTGCACACTCGCCTTTGAACCAGTATTTCCTGCCATATTAAACACCTAATTCTCTCGATCTCTTTGAAGACTCTTTCACCGCATTTATGAATGGTTCACTAACATTATAGATTTTTAGAACCTTTAAACCCTCGATAGTAGTGCCTCCCGGGCTTTTAACCATATCGATTAATTCATCAGGATCCATCCCAGTTTCCTCAACCATCTTTGCAGCACCTATCACAGTCTGCACTGTCAAGCTTAAAGAAATGCTAGGATCTAAACCTTCTTTTACACCAGCTTCTGCTAGAGACTTGATAACATAATAAATATATGCTGGCCCACTACCTGACAGACCTGTGACTGCATCCATTAGTTCCTCTTCTACCTTGGCTATTTTCCCCAATGCCGAGAAGTATTTTTCAACTATCTCACAGTCTTCTTTCGTTGCGTTTTTACCTTGGCAGTATGCAGAAGCCATCAATCCGACAAGTGCTGGTGTGTTTGGCATGATCCTTATAACACGCGCTTTCTCAGCATATTTTTCGATGAATCCTGTTGAAATACCTGCGGCAATCGATATCAAGAGCTTGTCTTTACATGACTTGCCAATCTCTTGTAATAATCCTTCCATATCTTTTGGTTTCACGCTTAGAATAATATAATCGGTTTTTTCCACTAGTTCTCGCGGACTTTCTTCCTTACTGATATCCTTGTTTATCTCCAGTAGTCTTTCACTGTCTTTATCACATACGATCACATTCTCAGATTCAACTAAATCCTCGTTTATTAGTCCTTTTAAGAGGGTTCCTCCCATTCGTCCTATACCAATAAAACCGACCTTAATATCCATCAGAGATTTAATACGATTCACACATTAAAAGACATGTTCAGCCGTGTTCATTCACGTACACCAAACCCTTTTTATATAGTTCATTACTTCACGTTATCAAGGTGAATGAAATATACCTCATCTTATTTGCCTTATCCATACCACCACACCCTTAATGGGGTCCCCTCTGTTGGGCCCCCATTTTTTTTACTTATATTCTCCATGTTTTAATGGTGTTTGATATTGGATGACTCATATACTCTGCTGGGAGTGGATTTTAAAAGTTTATCACAGGATTTTGAATTAAAGTATAGTTACATTGCTTATAATCTCATCATCCTCATGACTTCGGTGAGTTTATTGTTCACTTACTTTCAGGAAAACGGGTTTTCACTCACTGAAAAATTTGAGGTCCAATTCTCATTATACTACATTTTTTCATCAATAGTGATAATACCCCTTTCTGCAGTGGCTATGTTCGGTTTCATATATCTTGGTGTTAAATGGGAATGTAAATCGCTTGTTGTCGCATCATTAGCAGTCTTATTGATAGGTATTCTTGCAACTATACTCCCCCTTGTTGCTGAACTGATTTATTATTTCAATTCTGAACGAAGTATGAATTTCGATATTCTTTCTTTTCTATCAGTTAGCATGTCTAATGGGGTCACGGCTTTTCTTTTTGGAACGGCTTTATGGAAGGTTGGAAAAGATAAGTTCATCTGTCTTACTGCTTGTGGTAATGTGGTGTTCGGACTATTGAGTTTTCTTGTAGTCATGTTCCCAATCATGTTTGAAATAACATTTGTTCTAGGATTATTCGTAATGTGTATGGAGTCATACATACTCTGCAGAGAAGTCACGAAAAAAACGTAAT
>CAYREE010000114.1:0-7217 GCA_964423225.1 uncultured archaeon
AATATTAAGCAATAGTTGCTTAACTACTGGGATACAACAAGGGGTTCACTCCATTTTATATCCAATAATAACGATCCCAGTGAATGAGGATAGGATAAAATAGAAATGTGATTCAATTAAAAAACCGGACAATTCTGAAAAGTTTGTATTAGAATGATGATAGAAAATCACGATGATATTGAATATGAAATTATAATAGAAAAACTCGGTGAACGCATTGTTTAAAAGGAAATAAACACTGAAAAACGCGAAGACAGATGATATACCAGCGAGGATTACCAAGGATCCATAGAATATTTCTTTAGCATCCAATTTTTTGAAAAGACCGATTAATAGTAGAAAAACAAACACTGAAAAAGGCCCTATTGCCCCTTTTGAGGTGGATAATATGACCATACCATAGGATAATCCTGCCAAAAAAAGTTTTCGCTTATCCCCCAGCTTTAGATCTGATAAGATAAGATAAGTCCCAAGCAGCCAAAAAACAGTCTGCAATACATCAGGACGGACTTCAGTCCCCTTCTGCTGGAAAAAAGATAAGCTCGATAAGATAATTGCAGAGTATAAGCCTCCAATCGACGAACCTAAGAACAGTCTACCGATTAAATAAGTCAGGTATAAGATAATGACGATATAAAACATACTAACAGCTTTAAAGAAGAACATGGTCCCAATACTGCGTTCTAGATCAAATTGATTGTAGACCAATCCGTTAAACAATGGAAATACTGGACCATGATGCTCGAAAAAATCCTTGTATAATATTTTCCCGTTTTTAACATTCCATGTTATATGAAGATGTTGGAATTCATCATAGTCAAATTCCATGAAGAAAACCAGGAATAAACAGGCTGTCAGACAGACCACTAACACTAGGAATAAGAATACTTTCTCTAGAATATCCCGATTTTTATAAAGTACGTTCATTTGAATATTAATATTTGCTGAATTATAAAATATGTCAATGTCTCCCAATCTTCATAAGTCTGCAAGACTTAAGCTTAAAAATATTGTGTTTTTAATCCTTGTCATAGTTTTCATCAATGAGATACATACTAAAAGCTATGAAGATATTAGATGGGATAGAAACTGGACTATAAATGAAAAGATAATCCTGGAAAACATCACGAGCACCAGCCAATTAAAACCTGAGATGTTCAGACACATAGATGAATACTACTGGATGCAGTCAACATATGCATACTATCTCCTATTCATAAAAAAAGATGTTAGAAGCCCTGATTGGGAGAAAATACAGGTTTACGACCAACCTCATATCGGTAAATACATTCTTGGATTTGGAATGGACTTCCTTGGAAACAAGATGATAACCACGATTGACGGATTGAATAGGATACATTCAATTACAACAACGTCCGAATACAGACCACGACTGGAGAGATTATTAAAAGAATGTAGTATTCTAAAGAATAACAGAGATAACCAGATCCCTGAATACATCAAACATGTCGAATTATTCGTAAACCAGAGTAAAGATGAGGATATAATATCTTTAGGATTGCAGGATCTGATGAATGCAAGAAAAACAACTTATTTCTTCACCATATTATCAAGTATCATCTTGATAATGATAAGCCATAGACTATGCAATGATATAAACCTAGCCCTTATCAGTGGGATAATCTTCTACAAGAATGATATCATGACTCCATTCATACAATTAGCAATAGTGGAATCAATCTATATCTTCTTTATCCTACTATCCCTGATGACTGCAATAAAACTATTTGACAATATCAAAGAGTATCAAAAAAATGGAAAAAATCGAAACCAAACATTATTCTACACAATAATCCTTGGAATAAGCCTTTCTATGGCAATAGGCGTCAAGTTCATAACCATTTATCTACCAATAGCTATTTTTCTAACATTCCTACTCCAATACAAATACAATCTAGAACAAGAAAACAAAAACCTAAAGAAAAACAATAAGAATAAACAAACAATAAGACTAACATTTGTCATCCTATGTCTCATAGCCACAATCGTTCTCTCGTTAATAATCCAAAATCCATTCCTATACGAAAATCCAATACAAAACACCTACACCATGATATCCCACCGACTAATGATGTCAAAATCACAGGCCGCAAGTTTTGGAGATCCTATGCGACACATACAGAACCGTATCTATTTCATCATTGAATACGGTCTGCTTCTAGGAATAAAGTCTAGTCTCGTATCAGTGTTATTATTGCTTGTCATCTTCTATGGAGTCTATTACCTAGTAAAAAAAACGCGTCTAGAAACCAGACAAGTCGGAGCATTCACTATCATACTAATCTGGATATTATCCACTTACATGATCCTTGGATCAACTATTCACGTCAACTGGAGAAGATATTTCATACCATTTGCATTATGCATATGCATTCTAATACCATTAGGCCTGAAGAATCTAATCATCGAGATAATTTGGATTAGAGAACGGATCAATCCACGTGATCCTGGCTAACCTCCACTGATTTACCAACCATCTTCTTAACCTTACGTATCCCCCCGACAGTCATGAATATTCCAGCCCCAACAATGCATAACGGACAAGCAACTCCAAGTAATAAGACTTCTCCAATATAGACGCCGCCAAGTAGGCCGCCTACCGCAAGTTCAGTGTCACCATCACCCACTTTTAAATACCTTTACTTTTACACGTTTCCTGAATCTGGTTGATGAGTAATCCATCCCGAATTTACGGACTCCACCAACATAAATTAATAATGCACTCCCAAAAAAGCAGAAATAAGAGAATACTCCGGCTGCAAGATAGCAGAACATAGCTAAGGCTCCTATTGATCCTCCCATCAATAATTCAGAGTCTCCTAAACCCATAATATCACTCGAATTCTATGGTTGCAGGAGGTTTGTTTGTCAAGTCATAGAGAACCCTCGTAACCTCAGGTATCTCTCTTGGAATCCGATCGGCGATCCTTCGTAATACATTCCATTCCACTTCTTTTATATTAGCAGTCATCGCATCAAGGCTCTCTACCACCCGAATAGCAATCATATAACCATAATCACGGCTATCACCCTTCACTCCAGTGACACGTCCTTCCAATAATGCTGCGAAACCCTGCCAGCATTCAACACCCGCCTTCTCAATTTCCTCGCGTACTATCGCATCTGCTTCACGCACGACCTTGATCCTCTCAGGCGTTATCTCACCCACAATTCTTACTGCAAGGGCAGGTCCTGGAAAAGGTTCTCTCTCACTAATAGATTCTGGAAGCCCAAGCTTTCTTGCAACTATCCTCACCTCATCTTTATACAGGTCTCTAAGTGGCTCACACAACTCTAAAGTCATACCACCAGGCAGAGTGAGATTATGATGGCTTTTTATCTTGCCCTGCGTCTCGATCCAATCTGGAGCAATTGTGCCTTGTACAAGTACTTCAGCACCCTCGGTCTTAGCTTCCTCTTCAAAGACTTCAATGAACTTATGACCGATTATCCTCCTTTTTTCCTCTGGATCAGATATCCCATTCAACTCATCGATGAAAGACTTGCTAGCATCAACTAACCTGAAGTTCAAATGGAATTCATCCTTGAAAATACCTTTTATCTCATCAGATTCACCCTTCCTCATGAATCCAGTATCAACATATATGGAGACAAGATTATCTCCAACAGCCTTGTTTACCAGTACAGCAGCCACACTAGAGTCAACTCCACCAGATAACCCGATGACTGTTTTTTTATCTCCTATCGTCCCCTTGATTGCATCAACAGCATTGTCGATGAATTCATTAGCGTCAAACATTGTTAATCATAAGATATGATAATACTATATAGTATATTAAAGATTTATTTTAACTGATATAAGGATATTTGAGTCATCGACAACCAGATATATTCACGTTTCTTAACATCATAGTATCTTTCAATCACTTCATTAACCTGTTTATAACTCGATCTATGCTCATAATGGAAATGTCGCTTCCCTGATAATCGCGCCCCAATCTTAGATATAATATTTTCAGTAGGTAATGAAACTATTAGTTCAGCCCCAGAATTCATAGATATAAAATCCCTTATCAAAGCATCTATCTGGCCTACAGTAAGATGTTCTAGAACATGATTGCATACGATTTTAGAAGGTGAGAGAGATCGAAAATCCTCGATATCCGATAGATTAGGGATAATATCATATCCTATAATATTCGCATCAGGATTGTTTAAAATCCGAGATAGATGCTTATAACCACATCCATAATCAAGTATCACACCCTCCTCTTCATTCAGACGACCGTATTGAATCGATTTCCGGATAACCGAGTCAAAATACTTTTTAATAAATCCCTTATAGTAATCCTCATGATATTGAGTGTCCATCATCCAAAGCCGATACTAAGAAACATATTAAGAACTGCATACTAAATAAGAGATATATGAGCAAGAAAAACAATCGGATCCTAGTATCCGGATCTGCAACTATAGACATGTTCGCAGACGTTGAATCAAGTAGTATTAAGATGAGTTCGGACGGATACTTAACAGACCTTATCTGCTTTACTTCAGGAAGCAAAGTCCAGATAAAAGACTTGAAGATCGGGATTGGTGGAGGAGGAGTAAATACTGCCATCGACTTGAAGAGACTTAAAAACAAGCCGACATTCTTAGGAAAGATCGGAAGTGGAAACAATGGTAGTAGAATACTCAAAGCATTAAAAACAGAGGGAGTGGGAATAATAAAAACAAGGCCCTCTAAGATCGAGACAGGATTTTCCATAATTATAAAAAGCCGTGACGGAGATAGGACAATATTAGCATATAAAGGAGCGAATAATGAACTCAAACAAAGTGACTATAATAAGAAAAACATCAAGGACTTTGATTGGTTCTACTTTGCATCAATGGTTGGAACTTCTTATGATACATTGAAAAAACTGGCAGAATACGCGGTTGAAAACGATAAGAAAATCATATTCAATCCCTCAAGCTATGTAGTAAAAAAAGGGATAACCCATATAAAAAAAATAGCAAAAGCAAGTGACATATTCATTGTAAACATGTCGGAAGCCCAGATAACATTAAAAACAACGACAAATTACGCCCAGTTACCAGAAAATGAAGTAGATAATATATTGAAAAAATTATATTCGATAAACAAATCCATAGTCATTGTCACAAACGGCCCGTTAAAAGCCTATGCTTACGATGGTAGAATAAAATATTCGGCACTCCCATACCCTGCAAAAATCATTGACAATGCGGGTGCAGGTGACGCGTTCTCATCCGGTTTTCTCTCAGGATACATTAAAGAAGAAGATATCGAATATGCTTTTAGATCTGCACTATCCTGTGCTAATTCAGCAGTTTCTAATACTGGAACCTGGCTTAATCTAAAATCGATGAAAGAAGTCGAAAGACTATCAGAAAAAAACATTAGAAAAAAATATTCTATAGCCAAAAAAAGGTTAATATAAAAGACAGGAACAATACTTTACCCTAGTTGAATATAAGGGTGACACAAAATGGAGAAGAACACTTTATTAAAGGATGTATTAGAAGAATCAAACGATGAGTTAGCACATCTAATCACTGAAATCAGCAAGCTATCCCTCCCAATAAGAAAAGAGTTCCCACACAGGCTTGGAGAAGCCGGGACTAAAAACGTTTTTGGAGAAGACCAGAAAGCCTTAGACGTATGGACAAACGAATTCCTAATGGATAAACTATTCGACACGGGACTTGTGAAAGCAATAGCTTCTGAAGAGTTGGACGGTATCGTAGAATCCGAGGATCGTAAGGGAAAATTCAGCATTACATTGGATCCGCTAGACGGATCATCAAATATCATAAGCAACAACTTATTCGGGACTATAGTCGGCATATACAAAAACAAAAAACTCCCTGCAAAAGGACGTGACATGGTAGCTGCATTGTATAAACTATACGGACCAATAACAAGTCTTGTTGTCACAGTAGAGAAAACAGTCTATGAGTTCGTTAAATCAAGGAAAGACCATCACGAATTCATGCTCATAAATGATGATATAAAGATGCCTGAAGCAAAAATCTACGGAGTCGGAGGCAATCCAGACAAGTGGATACCTGAATTCGAATTGTTCGTCAAACTCTTAAGAGGTAAGGGCTTAAAGCTTAGATACGGAGGATCTTTTGTCGGAGACTTCAACCAAGTATTACATCATGGAGGATTCTTCGGATACCCATCACTTTTAAATAAGCCTTCAGGAAAGCTCAGACTACTATTCGAAGGATATCCAATGGCCAAGATAGCTGAGAATTCAGGTGGCGGATCATCAAACGGATCTAAATCACTTCTAGATATAAAACCGAAAAGCCTCGACCAGAGGACTCCCATCTACATAGGTAATGCAGATCTGATAGAGAACCTAGAAGAGATATTCAAGATGGCTAAAGACGCCAGAAAATTCGAATAATCGAACCTCATAAAGAGATGATTAAATATAAAACACGCCGAATATTATAAAGTAGTAGATAAGCTTATGGTAGACAATATGCATGATAAATCGCCGTTAAAAGGGCAACTTTCAACAGAATACCTTGTTCTAGTAGCAGTAGTCATTGTCGTTGCATTATTAGTAGTCTATATATTCGGGGAATTCCTTGGTCTTGGTGGTTCTTACAGCTCTCATGATAGCAGGGCATATTGGCGTACAAGCTTGATTGGAATGTCAAATTGGCGTGTCTACTCCAATGGATCAGGTGATTTCTCCATTAAAAACAATCATGAATACAATATCGAGCTAAACGATGTCTACGTCAATGGAAATATGATAATCAACAATGCAGGAATCATATTGCGTCCGGGAGGCACGAAAGTCATCCGTGGTGAAGTCGGAGCAGGTACGGGAACATATCATCTCGATTTCAGATTCTCCTATGATATTATTATTAAGTGAAAGAAATCATCATTACCAATTAATTAACGGACCCTTAGGATTCTTCTCTTGATCATCAGGCACATTATTACCATCAGAATCCACATCTAGCTTCGGTGCATCAAAATGTAATTCAGGTTTTGGAACATCACTATTAGGAACATCCGAGGCAAAACCCCTACTCGGATCATCCGGAGCGATATCAACATCATCAGGCACACCATCACCATCAGAATCCCCGCCAGTATTCGGAGAATCAAAACTTTTTTCAGGGGTTGGAACATCACTATTAGGAACATCCGAGGCAAAACCCCTACTCGGATCATCCGG
>CAYREE010000115.1:0-7206 GCA_964423225.1 uncultured archaeon
TTTTCAATACACTCAAAAGTGTATTCCCTTATGTCAGAGTATTTCCAGGGGATGGTAAAAATCTTTTCATTTCATCAAATTCTCGCGGAATCTTCTTGCTTAACAGGACGAGTCTTGTAGACAAATTGATTGAGCGAGACCTTAAGGTAACCGTGCCCGTGGCACGGCATATTGATAAAAAGTTGCATCCGAGATGGCAGGACTGGTTTGCCGGGTTTCTTGAAGGAAGCACCCAGAAAATCAATCGTGACTTCGAACCTCTGGGAATGTTTTACAGTGTTTCCCACTGGAACGCACTCTTTTCTCCAAACCTTCGCGGACTTTTCAGATGGTTTGAAATGATAAATGTGTGGATGTTTTTAATCCTGTTTCTCATCTTTATTGTTCTCTTTTTTTTGATGAGATCTAAAAACATAGAACTCTTCGGCTCAGGCATCTCCTTATGTATAGTAACAACGGGTTTTGCTGGAATGATATTTGACCTTGCACTTATCTATACATTTCAGTCAATTTACGGACATGTCTTTTCCTGGATTGGGCTTCTGGTCACATCTTTCATGGCAGGTGCAGCTTTCGGGGCGTTGATTATAACATCGCGTCTGTCACGGATAAAAGATTGTCTCAAATTTTTTATAATTACTGATTTAACAATAATCTGTTTTTCTCTAGTGTTGCCTTTTATTTTTCTTATACTACATCCCTACTTGGGTAGTCCTGGCGTATTCCTTATTTTGAAGATATTATTTTTAGTCATTTCGTTTATTTGCGGGTTTTTAATAGGTGTGCAATTTCCGCTGGCAAACAAGATATATCTGAAGGATGATCCAGATTTAAGCGAAACCGCTGGGATTCTTTACAGTTCAGACCTTCTTGGTGGATGGCTGGGAGGAATTGTGGGTGGTGTGGTTCTTTTACCGGTTCTGGGACTTCTTGGTAGCTGTATAGTAGTTGTTCTGCTAAAATTGAGCAGTTTTGTTATCATAACTGTCCAATTCCACAAACCGCATGAAGCATCATCGTTAACGAAATAAGAATGGACAATTATAATATACATGGGAGGAAAAATGGAAGATTTTTTTCTTAAAAAAATTAAACGCAGAGATTTCCTCAAAAAGTTGGGCTACATAGGTCTGGGAGTTCTAGGATTGGGTTTATCTTCAACCTTGTTAAATTGGTTTAAGGAAAAAGATGTTATAAGTAAAGTAAAGACTGTAGTTAATAAAAATACTGCCGTAGACCTTGATTTTGAACCGGCTTACTTAAAACTTTACAAGACAGGCGAACTGAAAGAACGGGCAGAAAATCTCTGGGAGATTATGGAAGAATGTCGCCTCTGTCCGAGAAGATGTGGTGTTGACCGTCTTGGAGGGATGAAGGGATTTTGTCGTGCTCCTGGCGCAAAACTCATGATTTCATCGTTTCATCAACATTTTGGCGAAGAAACACCACTGGTTGGCTCGGGTGGTTCAGGAACAATCTTTTTAACCCATTGTAATTTAAGATGTGTGTTCTGTCAAAACTGGGAAGTAAGTCAGCTTGGCATGGGTCATGCTAGCAATATTGATGAATTAGCAGACATGATGCTTCATCTACAGAAAATCGGCTGTCATAACATAAACCTCGTCACCCCAACACTTTATACTCCACACATCCTTAAAGCTCTTAATATAGCCGTGGAGAAAGGACTTCGTCTGCCAATTGTATATAACTCCTCTGGCTGGGAACGGATTGAGATACTGAAAATTCTTGACGGGATAGTTGATATCTACCTACCTGATATCAAATACTGGGATAGTAAAATGTCCGCAAAGTATTCATCTGGAGCAGGAACTTATAGTGAGTTTACAAAAAAAGCAATCCTTGAGATGCATCGTCAGGTCGGTGTGGCAAAACCTGCAAAAGATGGCATTGTGTATAGGGGACTGATGATTCGCCATCTGGTTATGCCAAATAATGTTGGTGGGTCAGAAGAGATTATGGAGTGGATAGCAGAAAATCTGCCAAAAGATACATATGTTAATATTATGGGACAGTATAATCCATCTTATAAAGCATACGATTATCCAGATATATCCAGGAGGATAACTGGCGAAGAATATAATAAAGTTGTAGATAGAGCAAAAGAATCGGATCTTACAAATCTTGATATTCAGGGATACTGGTGGCTGCAAATACTTGTATAATTGCCGAAGGCGAGACTTGAACACTACTCTCAATGGACAAATCCTTTATACAACTATTTATTTCTAGAATCTCAAATGATTATCGAGATTCGAACTAAGCGTAAATAGCCCGGCCGGGGCGCTTTTTTTTGTATATAATTTTCTAATGTCTGATATTTATTAATGCCGGTATATGGGAAAGCATTAATAGATGAGGGTAATGAACGAAAAGGAACTAAGCGAGAGAGTAATGTGCTCTATCCCTTAGACGCACAGAGTACCTTCTATTTCTCAGGGAAGTCAGGTCAAGTCAGAGCTTTATTGGGACCTATAGTACGATATAGTGAGGAGGATCAGACATTGGATATGATGAATAAGCGTCTTCCAGTTTCAAACACCATAGATGATATGATTGCAGCGGGTGATAAAAATCCTCTGATTGTGGAATGGGGTTGTGCTAGGGCTACTGGCATTACACAACTAGCAGAGGCATATCCTACAGCAACATGCGTTGGGTACTCTAGAGAGTTTTATGATGAATGGAAAAATAACCGGTCAGTCTATCTGGTGCATGAACCCACTGGAGATCTCAAAAATCACCTTAAAGATAATTCAGTGAGCGTCATGATAGCAAGCCATAGCCTAAGTAATCTTTATGAAGAGCCGGAGCTTTACAGAAATGAGGTCGAGGGCCTGATTCCAAAACTCAAAATCGGAGGAAAAATGCTCATCGACCAGATGCCGCCAGTCCTTTTCAACGAACTAAAGCAAAGAGAGCAGGATAAAGGCGACATTGCAGTCTCAGGCATGAATATTTCTGATACAGTGATAAGGATAATAATCCAACGAAAAGAAAGCTTAAATTAAAAAAGGAGAGATTAATTATTACCTGACGATTCTCTCCAACAAATCATTCAAATTCCAACTCTCCTCGTATTTATCCCGTAAAAAATAAAGATCTCAAGAGATTCGAACCCGACACCAATAATCTGGATGTGGTGTAACTTATCTAGTTTTTGTTTGTTTGTTATCTTCTACTATTGGATCTGGTAGTTTGGCATGTATAAATATTAAAAAAACCTAGAATATTTTAAGTGTTTGATAGATGGCAAAACTCGCTAGATCTCCTGCTAAAAAAGGGAAAAATCATAAACAGTCAGAACCCGATCCTCTAACTGAAAAACTTGACGAATTGAGTATTAAAGATGTGATGACTCTCACAGGAATTCTTCATTCTAAAGCCAAACATCAGTCTACACCCAAACATGAAGCAGAAACAATGGGACGTACATTAAAAGCTCTCTGCCATTATATCCTAGAAAGATACGAGGGCAAATCACTAGGCAAGCCTTTGGCTATCGGTGATAAACTGAGGGTATGGTTTGAAAAAGATAGGCTGGCAAAATTAAGAGGCTCTCACTCAGAGGGGGAGGACGCATTCAACAAGTTATCGATAGATGAACTGGAAAATAGAGCCCAACAACTTGACCAATTTAGACAGAAAACAGGATTTACTAAGCGGGCTTTCATGGGCACTCTACTCAGCACGGCAGGGACCGCGACTGCTGAGCCAATTATTAAAAAAATAAGAACCGTAACAAGTGTAAATGTTAAAAAGTCTGCTGAAATGGTTAAATATGAATCAATGGAGAGGGAAAGACTCAGACGGATACAAACGGATTTCAAGGATATATCGTCAGCACGAGTGGATGTAAAACCTGAATACGAGCGGACTTTAAGTCAAGTGTTGATCTGCCATCAAGACCATTATGACCTGAAAAAATTCAGGGATCTAGCTGGAAAACTACCTGGATACACAGACTTAATTGTCACTGCCCCCGTCACACTCGACAAAAAAGATGTTGAATCGACATTGGGAAGACCGGTGAAATTAGTGGATATGAAAAATCCTGGAGTAGCACACGTCTGGTCTGAAGATGTTTTAGAGAAAGTAAACGTGGATGGCGATGACGCATTCATCCTACCCCTTTTTTTCAAGTATGGAAAAAAAACCTTCCGTGACTGTCAAATGCAAACCAGAAAGAACGTCGATCACGTAGGTGATACGCTCACGATAGCTGGTTTTGGGAGGTCGTATGTAATGCCCTTCTTTTTCCAGGGTGGTGACGTGACCTTTGATGAAGTGGACGGTAAAAAGATTATGTTCACAAGCCATGATTCAGTAGCCAACACTCAACGCTTTTACCGTCAAATAACGGGCAAGGAAGTTCCTGCAAAACAAATCGTCGACCAGATGAAGACAGCATTTGACGCAGACCAAGTAGCAGTAATGACATCCTCAGAGTCTGCCACCTATACCTTCCACATAGACCAGAATTTCTGCCTCCTCCCAGGCCGTAAAGCGTTAGCATTAAAGATTGTTGATGAAACTGACACGACCGGTAAAAGCTGGGGTCCAAGTCTAATCGAAAAAGAAAAAGCTAGGCAGAATGAGATCCGGAGTAATCTCACGTCACTCGGTTATGAGCTTGTGGACTTTGAAATAACCCGGCAACAACTATCAGAAGGGAAAATAGGTTTGAATGGAATACCCTATAAAAATCAGGAAACAGGACAATACGAGTTCCTAATGCCCACTTGGGAAGGAAGCAAATCAAGAGCTCACATGGTGGATGACGGGACGACTGAACTAAAAGTTGTACATATGCCCGACATGAGCGAAGAAGAACTCCAAATGCAAGAAAGAAACATACAAAGACTAGAAGCGGATGGAATAAAAGTCAAAAAAACCCGAGATGCATTCTTCAACCAACGCGGCAACACCCACTGCGTAACAAACGTACTAGCAAAAGACCCCCAACCGATAGACTCAACAGAACAAAGACACTCAGACTTCTACACAGCTGTATGAATTAACCAAATATAATTGCAGTAGTGTAGCGGCCTATCATGCTAGACTGTCGATCTCGCGACCCGGATTCGAATTCCGGCTGGAGCGAAATCCTTTTTTATAATTAGTCTTTTATTGTCAGTCAACTTACAGTCCGTAAAAAGTCATATGTATGATCAGCCAAAATATGAGGATTATTTTCTCCTTTACCCTGCTTTTGTATATTATCAGGGGTAGAAACCATAGGTAGTACCAAGGCCTGAAAAAGGTTAATATGTACATGCAGTATAATGTGGTAATCATTACTCCACTGACAATCCATTCTTTTTTGTTGATTAATGCAACTAGCATTAAGATGGTTATCAGCATAAAAAGCATTGATTTTGAGGAGGTGACTGGTTCATCAAGAAAAAAACTATAGCTATTTATGTCTTTTGCAGATGTTGTGGAGATATTTGTTTTTCCTAGGAGTATTGTCAATGTGATAAGAATAAGTGCTGGTATAATCAAATATTTTTGTTTAGCGAGTATTTTAGATTTTCCAAGTTTCCATATGCATGCTGCCACAATTGATATAAGAAAAATTGCCTGATATTTCAAGAAAAACCCTATGCTAAAAAATACGATTGATGCTGAATAATTTTTTTCATTATATTTTTTTATGCAATAAAGTATTGATAGCAGTGGAATTGATTCATAATAACCATTCATTGATAGAAAAATGAGTGATACACACGCACTTTCTATGAAAAAGAGTTTAGAAAATAATAGTGTTGGATCCAGAACATTTTCTAACCGGCTCCTTTTTATTAGTGGGATGACATACCACTTTGTGATCAGGTAAATGTCGATAAAGGCGAATAAGGTAAGGAATGCAAGATGTAGTTTATGGACAATGATCTGAGGCAACAAAAAATAATATGACAGAAGACTAAAAGGAATTGTAATGATAATAATCCCTGGGGGGTAATAGCTGGGGTGTGTAATCCAGCCAATATTATCTGGGACTAGTACATACTGTTTTAAAAAATCCTTTCTTGGAGTGGTGTAGATGTCTAATCCTTCATGGAGAAACACCCATGCATCAAACTCTCTTGAGACATGGTCAATATGTCCCATCATTGTCCCCGAAGAATTATCCTCAATCCATAAAACATGTATGCTAAAAAGATACGAAACTAGAAGAATCCCATTAAAGAAAGTACTTAAAGTAAGGTTATTAAAAAACTTATACGACATTAAGGACGATATTCCTTTTAAACTATTATATATCTATTTTATGAAATATTTGATCTAATATTTATATAAAACTGGGATAGATGTTTCAAATTCCGACCGGGGAAGATTCAGCATAAACCTAGAACGAAAGGCAGAGAAACTACGGCTTCCACTGGACGATGGTGAACTATATTCGTCAGGACAGATATCTGCGACAGGAGTGCAAATGATCGTTAGATTAAATCCTTAACCTATTTTTTTTGTAATTATATCTAAAGTAATTACCCCTCCAAATCTTCATTTTCTAGAACTGGCAGACTATCACGCATTGCATTGTGCATATCTGAGTGTCGGGATTATTTCTGCAAGCGGATTCACATTCATTAAAGGTTCCCCCATTTTTCTCACAGTCCTGTTTAGATATGTATTCACATTCTCTAGTGTCTTTAATCCAAGTTCCACTAAGGTCACTACATAAGTCTGCATAGTTAATGGTTTCTGAATCTTTACATTCTCCTTTTGTCCAAGAATCGATTCCCGTCGAGCATGCCACACATCCTGTAGGATGGGTTTTTCCATCGCTTCCACATACCGGATCATATTCTCGAGTACATATCTTATTCTGCTTCTCCCTTGTTGTACACTCATGGATAATATTACATTCCCCCTCATATGCGATTTCAACATCGCTGGCCATGCACTTATTTCCATACGTCTTACCATCAGTACCACATACAGGGTTCCAGTCAGCAGTGCACATGCGCAGTGTAGATTCAGTGATTTGTATTGTCGATGAAGTTGTTTGTTCTTTCACCAGCTTCCCTGTCTCATTCAAACAACCACTATTAAAAACCATCATCATGATTATTCCAGTAAACAATATCTTTTCCATCTACTTCACCATTCTCTGTTCACATATTTTATGATAGTAGTTTAAGAAGCCACCTATTTATTTCGGTTAAAAACGAAGAGTGG
>CAYREE010000116.1:0-7203 GCA_964423225.1 uncultured archaeon
TACATTGTGACTGTCGATTTTTTCATGAGCCAAATTCACCAAAAGAGTACATACCAAAAATTGGGATGTCTCCATGTTTGGATTTAAAAATATCAATTGTTTTTTGTACTTTATCTCCTAAAACAACCCTCCTAGCCGAACATGAAAAGATCAGAATCAAGGCAATATCTTTTTCATTATGTTCAGTTCCTGCTTTAATTGTTACGTCGCTTAAGGCATTTAATACTGACTCTTCATCGAAGGATAGTATATTTGCCACAGAGTTCTCCATTATTTTTGTAAGAGAGTATAAGGTTTTTCCGTCGGGATTAGGACCTGTTGTTTTTATATACGTTGATCCATCTGTATCTAATGCAGCAATAGGATTTGTTAGAGTATATTCAAAAGGTTTTTTATTAAAATCTGTAGGAGTGACCCCAATTAATCGACAATATTCTTCTACTGCAGGTTTTCCATTAATTTCCTCAATTACGCGCCCATTGTTACTAACCTTTGATAGAAGAGCGATTCTGTCAGTCTTTTTATAACCATGTTCTATACCATATGAAAAATATAAATCAGATACAACAAATGCAACAATTGATGCTTTTGAATAAATCTTACCATTTGCAAACTGATAGTTATCAGCTACTCGATTAATTGTATATTCAAATATATCACTTGAAGCAGATCCACCGATTATTGGGATACTTGAACCTACAGCATTATAAATACCTTCTAAGAATTCATCCTCAGTTGCTGGAAATGGATTTTTATCTTTATAATAAGCACCACCAATAAGTGTTAAGCAGAAATATGGAGGGTTTTTAACAATATCTGCATAACTTTTTTTTGTAGAACGTATATATTGCACTGTAGAATCAACAGCTCTATCAACCGGTGCCCTTTCAATGGCCTCTAATATCGCTTTTCCACCTTTTTCAAAAGGATTATCTCGATAATTTTCTGCAACACTTACACCAAAGTGGAGATATTTTGTTTGGAAGGATAATACTCCTATTGTATCTCCAGAGTACCCCCTGATTGAATTTAATTCCTTATCACTCGTACAACCAATCCAATCTTTTCCAAGAATTTTATTAACTCCTTTTACAACTCTTTCGATTTGAGGATTGTATTTTGCAGAAACAAATACAATAGAAAATGTTGGATACTCTCCTTGTGACGCCTTTTTCGCGGCTTGTTTTGCTGCTTCCATACCTGCCTTATAACCATCTTCTAGGTCTGAAACTCCCATTCCCACCTGAATATTCTTATTTTTATCCATTTTTACACCCTTATGTAGTTTTTCATGACGTGATAGATAGTAAACCTTAGCCTTACCAATCAATTTTACCTTAACTGTCCCATCATTCAACAATTGCTCACGTTTAGGGGATAATGTATTCCGATGATAACCTATCTGTTTCGAAAGGTCAGTAATTGTAAGACCAGATGGATGTTGCTCAAGCTCCAAGACTATTCTATCTTTGGACATACATTAACCTCGTTTGTGCATTATTGCATATGTACAATGTTGCATATTGAAAATATAGATTTAAAAATGGAGTAAAAATTGAAAAAATGTGGAAGATAAGGTAATAATGGTTAACTTTACAAGATAGGTTAATGATATTTACCTACAATGATATAGCACACATCGAATACTACTACTGCAATTAAATATTTGATTGTGAAAAGGTGTAAAAACACAAAAAAACACATTATTATCCATAACATTGGCCTGTATCTTAGTATTTGTATATTTTTTTGGTGGCCAACATAGTCAATTATTTCATCGAGGATTACAACAATAGTCAATAACACCAATATTGTCAAACGGATATGTAATATTTCAGTATAGTGATGAGATAAAACTAGTGCTAGAGGAGCCATTATTGCAATTACACCAATAATCATAAATGTTTGGTTATCTATTTTTCGTGTTAGGGCGCATCCAATAATTATTGCTAAGAATAATTCTGCAGAAAAACTATCAAGTGCAATAATCAAACTAAGTATTAATCCAGTGATAATTCCTAGTATTTTTATTGACAAATTTTTTTTTGATACGTTACGGTCGTGATATTGATCAATATATTTTAAACTAGCTCCAATGAGACCAAAAATAATATAGTAGAGTAAATGAGAAATAATCTCAATAATTAAATTTTCAATAGGTAACCCTCACATCATCATATATATTCAAAAACTGCTTGATCTTATCTTGATTCCGTCTTTTCCAAGTTCGAATGTGTTGGGTTTGAGTGTGTGTTTGACGGTCCTCATTTTTCGTATTTTGATGGTTCGGGTGTCTAACGCCTCGTTTGTGCGCATTATGATGACTCCGTCGCTTATGTATTCTTCGACTCCGTGTTTGCTTATCCCGTCCTCTTCAAGGGCTTCGGTTATGATTATGGATGTTAGGCCTCGGCTTTTTAGTTCATAGTTCATGTTGATGAGTGCTCGGCGTATGTCGAGGTCATCTTTGATGAGGTAGTCGAGTGCTGGTAGGCTGTCGATGACTACTCTTTTAGCCCCGATTTTGCCTGCGGCTTCCCCGGTTATTTTTATTATCTTGTCTACGTCGAATTCGTCGGGTAGTAGGCTGAATGATCCTTCGGGGACTATGGGTACGTTTGATATGAAGTCTTGAATACCTAGGCGTGAGAGGCTTGTGTCGATTAGGATTAGTTTGCCTTCCTCCTCGAATTTTCTCAAGTCGATGCCATAGTGTAGGGCATCATCTCGTAGTTCGTCTGCATGTTGTTCTAGTGTGACTAGTATTCCAGGCTCCCCGTATTTGAGTATGCCGTTTGCAAGGAATTGGATTGCTAGCGTCGTCTTTCCAGTTCCACAGCTTCCAGAAACTAATATGCTTCTTCCACGAGGTAATCCTCCGCCAAGAAGCTCGTCTAAGCCTTCGATACCACTCGGGCATTTATCAGTCATATCATATTCCCCCTAATAATTGTATTTAGAGTAAGATATTAGAGTATAACACTTATTAAAAGCTTGTTTTATATGAGATTAACAGTTTTTTTCTTAAGGAGTTTGACTTCATCATCCATGAAATCTACGCCCATAACCCGTATTATATAACGACCTTTGCCAGGCATCTTTAATTCAGCATTGATTTGATGATTACACCGGCATCTACATGCTTTACCACGATTGTATTCGGTTATCGTATACACGTTCTTTTTCCGTGATACCTTCAACTCTAATGCAGCACAACAATAATAGTTTAAGGATTGGTTTATGATTATCTTATTGTCCTTGTTTGAAATGATTACTGCATCAGCCCGGTCTGATCGAATACCCACATTACAGTCAGAGATCGAATAAGAAAGGCTTCTATGAACTACATTGACAGGGTCAAGTATAGTATCACAGTACCAGAGACATTTACCCTCAACACAAGTCCAGTAACCCATACATTTACCCACCCTACGGTGAAAACAGTCTTCAGCCACAGTACAACCCTTTTTAACAGTTGTTTTAGTGGTTTTCGCAGGATCCGTTGTATCTTCATCCGAGATGCATGCAACAGTCAATAATACCAGCAATAGGAATACATGCACTCTCATAGTATTCAACAGTGAATAAAATAATAAAAATACCCTTTTAAAGCATTGTTTCCTATAAGTTAGGACTATGTATCATGGAGTAAAGACAAGGGCCAATAAGAAGAGGAAACGGCTTCAGGGTAGGCCACCAGCCGAAACCCAGTTGGGAGACGCTAAGAGAAAGAAGGTTGATAAAAGGGGTGGCGGATTCAAAGTCAAACTTGTAACCGCAAAAAACGCGAACGTCTTGATAGACGGAAAACACGTTAAATGCGAGATCACAAATGTATCTGACAATCCAGCAAGTAAAGACCTTGCAAGAAGAAACGTTATCACCAAGGGTGCTGTAATCGATGTGAAAACACCTGAAGGAAAACCAATACAAGCAAGAGTAAAATCACGGCCGGGTCAAGACGGTGTTTTAAACGCTGTTAAAATATAACTTCATTCTTGGATGAAGGGGAGGATTGGAATGACTGTAGAAGCTTTAAAGGAAAAACTGGGAGATCAATACGATAAAGTATCTGTTCTTGAAAACGAGAAGTTAGAAGAGTTCATACAAACATATGTTGAACTATGTAATCCTGACACAGTATTCGTCTGTGACGGATCAGAAGGAGACTTGAAATACATCAAGGACAAGGCAATTAGTGACGGCGAAGAAAAAAATCTGTCAACAAAGGGACATACAATACACTTTGACAGCGTTAAGGATCAGGCTAGAGCCAAGGGCGATACTGCAATCCTCGTACCAGAGGGCGTTAAGCTAAGTGATAATGTTCGTACTATCAACAGTAATGAAGCTGTTGAGGAAGTACAGGGTATTTTAAAGGATATCATGGTGGGTAGAGAGATGATAATCCTATTTGGATGCCTTGGACCAAACAATAGTACATTCTCTATTCCAGGAGTGCAATTATCTGACTCGACATATGTCGGACACAATGAAATATTATTATTCAGACAGGGATATGAGGAATTCAAGAGCCTTAAGGATAAGGACAGGTTTTTCAAATTCATACATAGCCAGGGAGAGCTTGAGAATGGTGTGACTAAAAACCTGGATAAGCGTAGGATCTATATGAATGTGGATCCGAACGTTGAGACAGTCTACAGTGCCAATAACCAGTATGGTGGAAACAGTCTAGGATTCAAAAAGCATGCGATGAGGCTTGCTATCTCTAGAGCTAATAGAGAGGGTGACTGGTTATGCGAACACATGTTCATTATGGGAATCCACGGACCCCAAGACAGGGTGACATATTTCGCAGGAGCATATCCAAGCGCCTGTGGAAAAACATCCACTGCAATGATTAAGGGAGAGACCATCATTGGCGATGATATAGCATATCTGAAAGTGATTGATGGAGAACTCAAAGTTGCAAACGTCGAAAAAGGAATGTTCGGAATAATTGGTGGAGTCAATGATAAAGGCGACCCAGAGATATTCAATGCATTAACGTCAGAAGGCGAAGTAATCTTCTCAAATGTCCTGATCGATCCAGATAATAATGCACGCTGGAAAGGCGATGGTAGACCTGATCCGGATAGTGGATTCAATTATGATGGTGATTGGACTCCAGACAAGACAGATGATGATGGAAAACCATATCCAATGTCTCATCCAAATGCACGATACACGATTGAGATAAGCACATTAAGAAACCAGGATCCGAAAGCCGATGATCCAAATGGTGTTCCATTAGGCGGATTAATCTATGGTGGAAGAGATTCAGATACTTCAGTACCAGTACAACAAGCATTTGACTGGGAGCATGGAATCCTGACTATTGCAGCATCACTTGAATCTGAGACTACATTCGCAACGATAGGGAAGACTGGGCAAAGAGTGTTCAATCCAATGTCTAATATTGACTTCTTGTCGATCCCACTTGCAGACTATATAAATGATGATTTGAAGATAGTAGAGAATGCTAAGAAAGCACCCTTGATATTTTCTGCAAACTACTTTTTGCGAAAGGACGGGGATGTGTCGAAAGACTTCCTCACAGACATTGATGATAAACGTGTCTGGTTAAAATGGATGGAGTTAAGAGTCCATGAAGAAGTCGATGCAATAAAGACTCCGACAGGATATATCCCGATATACGAAGACCTAGTTAAGTTGTTCAAAGACGTTCTTGGAAGAGAATATTCAAAAGAGGATTATGAAGAACAATTCAAGACCCGGATTGCAGAAAATCTTGCTAAGATAGAGAGGATAACTGAAATCTACAAGGGTATTGACAATGCCCCAAAGGCAATGTTTGACGCACTAGAATCTCAGAAAGCCCGGCTTATAGAAGCACAGGAGAAATCTGGGGATTACATCCTACCAGACCAGTTTGAATAGTTGAACAGGTAGCAATACAGGATGTTTGATAGCGTATTCAGATTCTATCTCAGACTAGATTTGACTCTATAACGAGAATTTAGGGTAAATTATCCCTTTTTCAGCTTTTTTTCTCATTTTTCCTAATAATGTACAGGTGAATTTAACAATGATAGGTTCAAAAAGACTGATAGTATTCGGGATTGTTCTCTTTCTTATCTTATCTGTTGCAGTGCCAATGATTTCAGCAGGGAAAAAGAAGAAAGAGAAGATATGCAATGACGGTATAGACAATGACGGTGATACCGACATAGATTGTCTGGATAAAGATTGCAAGCGGAAAAACGTGTGTAGAGAAAAGAAATGCGGGAACGGAATTGACGACGACGGAGACAGTGACATAGACTGTGCCGACTCCAACTGTAAGAAAAAGAAGAAATGCAAGGAAAAAAGAAATTGCTATGATGGAATAGACAATGACATGGATGGAGACACAGACTGTGCTGACACACAATGCGCAAAAAAATGCACTGAAAAAGGAAGGAAGAAGTGCAAGGACAAGAAAGACAATGATAGAGATGGTCAAACAGACTGTGAAGACACAGAATGTGCAAGTCAAAGATATTGTAAGGGATCTGGGACATCATGTACACACTGGGCATATCATCCGAGCAGCATACCAATGGGCAATTGTATGAAAGGTGATAGGACTGCATGTGAAACAGGATGTACTAAGGCAGAAGCCAGTTGGGACAGTCCAAGCAAATGTACTAATGCCGGATTTGACGGTTGTTGTATCTGCTATGATGAAGTAGATTGTAACACGGCATTGCCAGGCTCCATATGCATAAAACAGATAGGCTCATGCGAATCATACTGTCAGGGTCTAGGCAAAACTATGGCTAGCAAGCATGTGACCGACTGTGATGTCAGCATCTCAGGTTTCGAAGATTGCTGTATATGTAGTTAGAATAGAAGGGGATATCATCCCCTTATTTTTTCCTTTTTCACACCCCTAAAAACATGCCCACCAATGGTGTCTATGTTTTTAAAAAAACCAGTTTATATGTAACCCACGGGAGGATACTGTAAAAGGCCGTAGTTGCATATCTTATCGCTTGTTTTCTTGACATTAGAGGGTTTAGGTTTTCGGGTGGTCTAAACAACCGGAGTATATGGTATAGAAACTGTTTGAATCTATATTTTTTAAATAACTCAGTGACAAAGTATTTTATAGAAAGAGGTTGGGTTGAAGCTTGGGATTACCCCTTCTGGGGGGGGGGGGGGGGGGGGGGGGGGGGGGGGGGGGGGGGGGGGGGGGGG
>CAYREE010000117.1:0-6861 GCA_964423225.1 uncultured archaeon
TGATATTGTACACTGTAATATTTAAGTTTTTTATGTTTCATTCCTTCCACAGTCATGTCATTAAGGTTGATCTGGGTGACCTCAAGATCTGCGGGCATCGTTTCTTGCCTCACAGCAAATCCGTGGTTTTGACTGGAGATGAATATTCTACCAGACTCAAAGTCTTTTACAGGCTGGTTTGCTCCCCTATGGCCGAACTTTAGTTTATAGGTCTCAGCACCCATTGCAAGAGACATTAACTGGTGGCCTAGACATATTCCTGCCATTGGCAGTTGTCCTGCTAGTTTTTTGATTGTCTCTATTGTAGCGGTTACTCTCGATGGATCTCCTGGACCATTTGATATGAATACTCCATCAGGATCCATTTCTAGGATCTTATTACTAGGATAGTTGTAGGGTACAAGTATGACATTGATTCCTCGCTGTGCAAGTTGTTTAGCGATGCTTTCTTTTATCCCGCAGTCTACTAGGACTACATCGAGTTTTCCGCCGGTACTATATTTTACTGGCTCTTTTACACAGACTTTCTCAACTACATCTATTTCAGTTATCGGAGTCTGGTTCTTGGCTTTTGCTATCAATTCATCCGGGTCAACATCACCGACGCCTATCACTGCCTTCAATGCCCCTTTATCTCTCGTCTTTCGAGTGAGATAACGCGTATCAATTCCCTCGATCCCTGATATGTCAAATTCTTTTAGTAGTTCATCAACTGATAATTGACTTCTCCAATTACTTGGTTTTTTACATAATTCTCTCACAACAAATCCTTGAGCCTTCACACCATCGCTTTCAAAGTCGTCGCGACAAACACCATAATTTCCTATTAAGGGATAGGTCATCATGAGTATCTGTCCTTTGTAGCTTGGATCAGTCAGGGCTTCAACATAGCCTGTCATAGAAGTATTGAATACTAGTTCTCCTTCAGCCAACTTGTCAGACCCAAATGAACGACCAGACAATATTGTCCCATCCTCCAAAGCCAGAAATGCATTCATTCTACTGATTTTTCCATAATATAGTAATCAATAATTAAAAGCGAAAAAGGATCAGTTTATGCAACATTCTATTGCAAGTATGCAATTTTCCCTGAATAAACCATTATTCCATAAACTGATGCTGATCCTCCATATGATATAAAAAAAAACACCTGGTACAAAGATGATTATAATATATTATTGTTAACATCCCATAATTTATTAGTATAATGGGGGGGATTTGATGGAAGACGAGAGCAATAACTCAAAACAGGGGGAGAGACCACCAGTTAAAGCTAATGATTCCTATCTAACCAGATTTCTAACAAACATTGATCCACGAGTAAAACAAATATTAATGGCTGATCCAACCTTAAAACAAGCAGTTGTAAGATCATTAAGCTCACATAATCCAAAGGATGGAAACCAGAGAATAAATGATTTCAAGACTATATCCTCATCCAGAGAAAAAGAGTTGGCTCCGATAATAACCAATGGATTAAAAGACAACAGATCTAGCGTACAGCATTGTGCCGTCCAAGAATTAATCGAGTTGGGGGGTGAAAAAGCCCTTACCACACTAAAGGATATTGTAGGAAGGACGGGTGTTGATGAACTCGATCCATTAGTCACATCAGAAGCAGTTAATGGCTTGGGTTCTCTAGGTGGAAAAGATGAGATATTACTATTAAACATCACAGGAACAAGCGATAACCCATTCATTATACAAGAAGTAATATCCGCCCTTGCCAAACTTGGAGTACGCACAGGCGACAAGACCGCATTCACAAGCATAGTAGAGATCGCCCGAAGAGATATGCAATCATTTGATGATAAATACCTTCAATTAACACATCCTAAAGCCAGTAAAAAGTTCAGAGACAATTATAGATGTAACGGCTATGGTCCAGGAAGAAAATTAAAGATGTATGCGATAAAAATCCTGGCTGAAAGAAGTAAGATAGATATTGAAGTTGCAAAAATTGCTTTCCAGACAATCGCATCAATAGTAGTTGACAGTCCCTATGGATCCGATGCTGGAAGAGCCGCCATTATGATGGCTGAAATAGCTAAAAAATGGCCTGAATTCACTGAAAAAGCAACATCATGCATGGTTTCTGCCGCCGCAAAAGTAAAGGAACGTGGAGTCCAAGAATCCGCACCCAAACTGATGGAAGCAGCACAACTACTCCCAGGAATAAGTGGTTTAGAGGTTTTCAAGGAATTAGTCAGGCAATACGACTCCCTCCACAAAGAGACAAATGACCACGTGGTAAAGGCGTTAGAAACAATAGCTTCATATGGTACGGAAAAATCCATGCCAGCCTACGAGAACCTAATAAGAGAGACACATGAAAGAAAAGTCAGGCAACTATTAGCAAAGACACTAGTAGACTACATGGACCAGGGAATCGCATTAGCAGAACAATCAGCACACACCCTATTGAATAATGGATCAGAATATAGCTCAGAATATATTACAAAGGAAGAATCCACTTCAGACCTCAGAGGAGACCTTTTAGAGGCTCTAGGAGGAAGACAATTGAATGAAAAATACATACAAGTCCTTGGTGAAACACTCAATGGAAGCTCATTTAAGGCAGTTGGATTAGCAGCAAAAGCATTATTGAGATATAATAACGAAGAAGCAGACAACCTTGTTAAAAAAGCATTATCAGAACAGTACAATCCAAGGCTAAATAGATGGCATCACTGGTCGAGGATAGTCGATGCTGTAGGAGAACTAGGGGGGATTAGCTTTAGACCTGTCTTACAACACATAATAAAGAATGGGCCAGTCGAAGCAGGCGGTCACATAAGGATCGAAGCCAAGAAAAATCTAGAACGAATAATCACAAGAGCACAAGACGAGTTATAGACTAATAGAGACAGGATGAGGGTTATATAATAATTATTCTAATAAACAACACTGATTATGGACGAGAAAAAAGACCGATTACTAGAGAGTATTATCCAAGGATGGGAGACCCACAATAAAAAAACAAAAAACAATTGGATGACCTAGGCAAGGGCCAGGATCCACAGACATTCACGATAAGCTGCTCAGACTCACGGATGAATCTAGCCGAAATATTCGGGATGGGTGGTCAAGGATCTATTTTCCAAGTGAAAAATGTGGGTGGACTAATAACCGCAGACACAAAAACCGCATTAATATATGCTTTAAAACATCTTGACCCGCAAATCATTGTCATAGTGCATCATACAAAGTGCGGTGGTTACCAGACACTGTTTAAAGACCGTAAAGATGTCGAACCAGAAATCTACGAGCATTTGATGAAGCATGGAGCATACCTAGCAAAACACAGGGTCGAAGAATATATCCAGGATAATAAGATAGATGTCTCAAATGAATTAATAGAACGGATGGTGATTGAAGAGGGAGCAAGAACCCAGAAGGATTATCTCCTATATTTCTTTAAGAGATACTATCCGGAATTATACTTAAAAATAAAAAAAGAGGATGTACTCTTGCTTGCTGCGATTTATGATCTTGAAACACGTGAACTCAACCTCATCCCAAAACAATTGGAAGGCTCGGAGATACTGGATCGTGAAAATATGTGTGATTGGATGAAGGATATATGCAGGATAAAACAGGCATAACCACAAGAAAAACAAGGTGTTATAATAAAAAACAATTATTCTTTTCTATTCAATCATGTAAATCTATTATAATGAAAAAAAATCTGAGAGGATTGAACAAAAAAAAAGAGAAAAACCATGATACGACATTCCTTTTAGCATTATCATTAACAATCCTCCTAATAGGTACACTAAGTATACTGAATAAATCAGAGACTTATGATGAACCATTATATGTGGGTATGGGACATTATTTATTGAGGACCTGGGACTTCAGGACTGAAACAACCAACTCCCAACCACCATTATCATTATACATTAACAGCATACCATTCTACATCCTTGATATAACCGGAATCCTCCCTGACGTTGAATACGAGACCGAAGAAGGATGGGAGAAAAACCAATGTCATCGATGCTACAGGAAATTCTACTATGACTTCATTTATGGACCAGAATATTCAGGATTCAACTTACTGCTCCTATCAAGAACAACAATGTTATCCCTCCTAATAATCTTATCAATTTACTTCTACAAACTTTCAAAAACGCTATTCGGAAAAAAACCTGCAATGATTGCTACAATACTACTAGCTTTCAATCCGAATCTAATCGCACATGCAAGACTATCAACAAACGATGTCACATCAACCTGCTTCGGATTCATCGCATTCTATTATTTTATCAGATTTCGGATGAAAAACAACTATTCATCAGCGTCACTATTCGGCATAAGCATGGGATTATCATTACTAAGTAAGACAACAAACATATACTCCCTCCTAGTATACGCTCCAATAATCCTATCAGAAGACCTTCTAAAGATAAAAAAATGGTTGGGAAGCGGGAAAAACCTGGAAAAACTAAGAAAAACATTGATAAACAACCTACTAGTGATAGTATTAATGATAACCGTCATAAACACAGGATACTTATTCCAATTCATACAAGACGAAGGATTTCCACCAAACACAAACACATCAAACAAGATTATAAACTTCGTTATAAAAACGCCAATAATAAACAAAATTCCAATATCCAGACTCTACCTCCATACACTAGATGCCAACCACCGACATGTTGAAGAAGGACATATAAACTATTTCATGGGTGAAAGAGGATCAATCACATCCAAGATCATAAGTGGTAGACGAATTTTTTATTCTGAAAGCAATGGAAGTATATACTGGTTAGTATCATTTCTTATAAAAACTCCTGAAGGAATCCTAATACTATTATTACTCACAGCTGGATTCCATGCAAAAAAAATTATAAAGAAGAAACCATCGCAAGAAAACATTAATACAATATACTTTTATGCCACCATGAACATCTTAATCTACTTGATAATACTATCAAAAACAGGCATAAACACTGGGATCAGACTAATTCTAATGATCTTCCCATACATCTATCTTTTCACAATAGAACCTATAAAAAACATGATAAAAGAAAAAAAACATGGATTATTAATTGGTTTGATTATACTTTCACTAATACCCATACCAGTCTACTTCCCCAATTTCATACCCTATTTCAACATGATTATAGGCGGGCCAAATAACGGACATTACTACCTATCAGATTCTAACATCGATTGGGGCCAAGACCTACCAGGATTAAAGGACTATCTGAAAAAGAATGATATCACCAATATAAGGCTCATCTACTTTGGAAGAGGAAACATTAAAGGATATGAAATAAACTATACAGACCATATGAAGACCAGAGACAGCTGCACTCCAAGATCAGGACTACTAGCGGTAAGCGTCACCCGCCTAACAGGACCTGTAGGTAATCCAGACTGTATAAAATGGCTTTGGAAACTAGAACCAATAGACAATATAGGCCATTCTATCCTCATCTATAATGTGACAAAAGAACAAGAGCTCAGACTACTACTAGAAAAAATAAATGAAGAAAAACAAATAAAAAAAAAGTTATAAAATGAATATAATCCAGAAAAATCTGCAACACATTGTTCTAAAAACAAATTCTATCAAGCCATTCCAACAGCTAAACAAACTCCCATATAATATCGGCTTAAAGATAGCATTAAAATACTTGAGGAATATTCCAGGCCTTTCTGGGATCTGTCTTAGGGGAAGTATGTGTACTGGACAAGTCATACCTGGCGTAAGTGATATAGACTTGATATTCATTATAGAACAGATGACAACCTCTGAAGAAATATTATTTCTAAAAAAATTCTGGAATAAATACGCGATATTAAACCATTACCTGCCTTTCTTCCAGGAAACTGAGATCCTAGATGATAAAGAGTGGATGAGATGGTGTATGAAAGGGGATTATACTGCATATTCTATGAAGAGTCGGGCAAATGTAGTTTCAGGCAGTATTGAGATCCCTGACCACACATATATTCCAGACAAATTCATTCTGGATTACCTTCGTGAAGCATATTATTGGTATTCAAAGACTATTTCAAGGTTGTGTTCTAATCCCAATAGTGGACAACAAGGATTTGCAAACATAATATCAAAACTAGATTTTTACACGACAAATAATCCATTTGACAGAATAACACATGGTAGGGAAAAACTCGTTTATCAAAAAAATACTGATCTAAATAAGTTTTCGAAAAAAGATCCGCATATTCTATTGAGCGAGAATATTCTGAAGCTTGATGGTTTATCAGAAAAAACAAATAGTTTGGTTAAAAAACAAGTGGGAGAACCAAAGATAATATTATCAAAAGAGGATGTTAAACCACAAACTTTGGAAACAGTCATCAATGAACAAAAAGAGATATCAGAGATGATTTATTCTGACTGGAAGGACATGATTAAAACAGTTGTATTAAGCTCTTCTGGGAATCGAGATTATAGTTATAAGATATATTACATCATCAAGGATGATATTCCTCCGGAAGAGATGGCAGTATTCATAAGAGCATCGTTAGACGCATATCAGGATAAAAGAGTGTTTGACTATTTCACTCATTTTAAACATCCATTATTCATGACTGAGAATATGATGATAAGCAGTTATGCATTCAATAAAAGCCCGTTTGAATCAGTTTATCTGAAAAAGCATGGTATTGTATTATCGGGGAAAAACAGGTTGGATAAACTAAAGACTGATGATAATGTACTGTATTCGCGTGTTTTAACAGAAACACTGAGGATGCCATCATATATTCGAACCATGCTGAAATACCCAAGGATACATGTTAAAAATAAGTCCAATATGAATCTGCGATTAATTGATACGATGACCGGCGAGATCGCATCAACAAGATTATTACTGGATAAAG
>CAYREE010000117.1:6871-7128 GCA_964423225.1 uncultured archaeon
CAGTCCGAGAAACAATAAATGAATATATCAGCCAGTATGATGATGAATATTCAAGATTCCTAGAAAATGAATCCAATAACTACATAGGGCAAACCATCTCCCAGTTAAAAGCATTTGATCCTGAACTGTTATTTTTTGAGAATTATCCAATAGTTAAGACAGGATTAGGATACATTGAATGTAGTGTAGCCGATAGGATATCCTAGAACAAGACAGGTATCAATACTATGAATAAAGCCCAGAAAATCATCCGTGAC
>CAYREE010000118.1:0-7117 GCA_964423225.1 uncultured archaeon
TACAGTAAAACGACTCTGAAAATAAAAATCAAAAAAGTTCATGTGCATGGTAACTCGTCCTTGCTAGAGGACTTGATACAACACCTTTAAAACCCATCTCATAAGCCATTTCTTCATATTCCTTGAATTTGGATGGTTCAACATATCTTATTACTTGTATCTGTCTAGTTGTCGGTTGAAGATATTGTCCTAGGACAATGTAGTCAACATCAATTTCTCTTATATCCTTCATTGACTCGATGACTTCATTTTTTCCCTCTCCCATCCCTAGGAGGAGTGATGTCTTGGTCTTTATTTTCGGATCGATCTTTTTAATATTTTTTAATACTGTCATTGATTTTTCATAACTGCTCTTAGAATCCCTTATCTGCGGTGATAATCTTTTTACTGTCTCTAGGTTATGTGCTATTACATCTGGTTTTTCATCAACGACTTTTTTCAGGTTTTTAATGTTTCCATTAAAGTCTGGGATTAATACCTCTATCTTCACATCACCGCATTTTTCTTTAATCTTTTTTATGCATTCTGCATAGTGTTCTGCTCCAGCATCTTCAAGGTCGTCTCGATCAACGCTTGTTATAACAACGTATTTTAATCCTAGTTCAGTTATTGTTTTAGCTAGATTTTCTGGCTCTAATGGATCGATATAATCCCCTTCCTTACCTGTCTTAACCGCGCAGAACCTACAATTTCTAGTGCATATGTCTCCTAGTATAAGGAATGTTGCAGTACCGTGATCCCAACATTCAGCTTTATTAGGACATCTTGCTTCGTCACATACAGTATGAAGATTGTTTTTATCAATAATCTTTTTTATTTTACTGTATTGATGGCCTGAGGGAATCGAAACTTTCAACCAGTCAGGTTTTCTAGGATTCATGTTAGCTACTTTGTTTCAGATATTTGAATAGTTCTGTGTCTGTTGATACGATAAGCATGTTCTGGTCGGAAAGCAGTATCTTATTGTATGTTTCTAGTGTCCTTACGAACTGGTAGAATTCCGGGTCTATTTCATAGATCTTCCCGTATATTTTAGTTGACTGTGCATCTCCCTCTCCTTTGATGCTCGAAGCATTATTATATGATTCTGCTAGGATGATGGTCTTTAATTTATCTGTTTCAGCCATTATCTTTAATGCCTCTTCTTCCCCTTCAGACCGGTATTTATTAGCGATCTTGCTTCTTTCAGCACTCATCCTGTCGAATATGCTTGGGAGGTTCTGATATGGGAAGTTGATCCGCCTTATCCTAACATCGATAATCTTTATTCCATATGTATTGATCTTTTCCCTTGATGATTCACCCACCTTTCTATTAATCTCCGCTCTTTTTGTGCTTATTATGTCTTTGAATTCGTATAATCCAAGCTCTCGTCTAAGCTCTGAATATACTATGTCGCTTATCCTGTATTTTGCCCCGTTCTCATCCACTACGGTCTGCATGAACTTCAAAGGGTCTTCGATCTTCCATATCGCAAAATAATCGACGACCAGATTCTTTTTATCGGATGTAAGTACCTCAGACTCTGCTGATTCGCTAACGACTATCCTATCATCGAATCTTTTTATTGTCTGAAATGGTTCTGGCAGCTTGATGTATAATCCTGGTTCACGGATGGTCTTTATAGGTTTTCCAAATTGTTTTATCACGACATTCTCTGTTTCATCGACTATGTAGAATGACATGCTAAGTATGTAGAGTATTACTAGCACTGCCACTAGGATCACAGATTTTCCCACCGTTGTTTTCTTATGTTTTTCCTTCATCTTCTCATAATATTGTCGGAGTCTTCTCCGATCTAATTAGGATGTCGTCTTCATCTTCCATGAAGTACGTGTTGTCATAATCATCTTCATCACTTAAGATGGTTTTCTCTATTCTCTGGTTCTCTATTTCTTCTCTTGTATTACTCATTTCTTTTAGTATGTAGAGGGTTGAATAGTCTATGTTTTTATTTGATGTTTTTGGGTCGATTATCATCAGTTTTGTATTAGGCAGCACTTTTTCGATTGTCTCTAAGTATAGTCTGGTTTTTGTCGTATTCTTATGTTGTTTGTATTCTTCATAGAGTTTGATGAATCTATCAACATCTCCTTCAGCCATATTGATCCTCTTTGACTTGTATGCTTCAGCTTCTTGTATGATCTTTTGTGCGGATCCACGGGCTTTGGGCAGTACTTCATTCTTGTATGCGTCTGCATCGTTTATTATCCGGTTCTTGTCTTCTCTAGCGCTTGCAACGTCTTTAAACGCGTCTGCAACTTCTATGGGTGGATGAACGTCTTGTAATTGTACTGCTAGGACGTGCAGCCCAGAATCGTATTCTACAAGTGTTTTTTGGACGTGTGATTCTACTTCAGCCTGTATGCCGCTTTTTCCAGTTGTAAGAGCTTCATCAATACTCTTGTAGCCTATCACTTCACGTATGGATGCTTCAACAACGTTTCTTATGACTCTATGTGGTTCGCGTGTTGTAAATAAGAACTTCGAAGGATCATTGATCCTGTATTGTATTATCAGGTTTATATCTACGATATTCTCGTCTCCCGTGATCATAAGAGATTCATCTGGTTTTTTCCTATAGTCGCCGGTCCCATGAACGCTCTCCCATAATTCAGGGCTCATGTCCCCCCTGTATGGTACTTTCTCCAATCTGAATCCAAGCTCCATCCTATTTACTTGAGTCACCCTTGTTTTTACAACTTTTTCAATAGGCCATGGGAGGTGATAGTGTATTCCCGGTTCTGATTTTATTCCTGTTTCCTTTCCGAATCGTTTTACTATTCCTTGTTCGTCTGTTTCTACAACGTAGATCCCTGATAATATGTATATTATGAGTCCTGTGATTATTGCGTATTTCCATATGTTCTTTAGTTTTTCCAGGTATTTTCCAGTGTCTATTTTTTGGACGTCATTCCATGCTTCATTCCCATTGACATTGTCCATGTCTGCATATAGGCTTTTTAACAATGATTTTACTGATCTGATCAGTGATTCTACTCCCAGTTTGAATATTAGGAGTGCTATGAAGAATCCTGCAATCTTATTGAGACTTATTCCTACTAGTGAACCAAGTAATGATACTAGGACTGCTATTGATGAGTACATGTCCATCCATGAGTCGTAGCCGTCTGCGACTATGGCTGGTGAGTTTGTTTTTCCTCCCATGTGGACTTTGTATCTGCTTATGAAATAGAGGGTTCCGATACTGATTAGTGTTCCTATGATGGCGAGCGGGAAGTTTGGTAATGTATCCCCGAAGAATAGTCTTGGTTCCAGTGCGGTTTTTAAGACTTCGTATGCTCCAAATATTATCACGAGCGAGATTATTATGCCTGCAAGGTTTTCAAGCTGCATATAGACGATGGAATTACTATCCTTCTTCATCCTCTTTATCCTTATGCTTGCGAAAGCGGTTAGGGATACTATGCTGTCAACTAGTGAATGTGCTGCGTCTAGTAGTAAAAGGGTTGTGTTCGACATGTATGCGAAAAAGAGTTTTATTATTACTAGGAATATATTAACGGAAAATGAGACTAATGTCGTGTTCTCCTTGATATTCTGGGTTCGTTCATCCATTATAATCTTCAAGGATGATTATTAATATTCACATATAAAAAATCAATGTTTTTTTATTATTAATACTCATTTATTAGATATTTTAGGGATTATACAATGAAACGGCTAATAATATTTTTTATCATATTATTTTATGCATCAAGTTTTTCGTCTGCACAGGAGGTTGACTGTGATAATAGAGTTGTTTCATATCTTTTCTGGTCTGAGGGTTGTCCGCATTGCGCTGCTGAAAAACCATTTCTTGAAAAACTGCAGGATGAATATCCTTGTATCGAGGTGAATTATCTAGAAGTATCCTCTTATGAGAATGCTAAATTATACTCACTGTTATCTGAAGCTTGTGGCCAAAGCCCTCTTGGAGTGCCTGCCTTATTTATTGACAAGGAGATGATCTTGGGCTATGATGATGACGAACATATGGGTGTGCGTATACGGAAAGAGTATGAGCGTTGTTTAAAGGAAGATTGTGTTGATCCCAGGGAAAGGTTGGGTATTGTTGAAAATGTAACTGATTCAAATTCTTCCACTCAATGCGAGGATACTACGATTCAAATACCTTTTTTTGGTGAGCTGGATGGAGCTAAGATGTCACTGCCTGTATTCACTGTTGTCATCGGTTTTCTGGATGGTTTTAATCCCTGCGCATTCTTCGTATTATTCTTCTTGTTGAGCCTACTAATCCATGCAGAATCAAGGTTTAGGATGTTTCTCATTGGAGGAATATTTGTTTTCTTTTCTGGAGCCATCTATTTCGTTTTTATGGCTGCCTGGATGAACTTCTTCCTAATCATCGGGCAGCTTAAGATGATCACAAAGATCGCGGGCGTTATAGCCCTTATAGTAGCGTTTTTGAATATAAAGGACTTCTTCTGGTTTAAGAAAGGAGCTTCATTAGGCATTCCTGAATCAGCGAAAAAATACTTGTATTCTCAGATGAGGGAGATTGTTAAAGCTACACAGCTTTGGTCGATGATTCTTGGAACTGCAATTCTTGCAATAGCTGCGAACACATATGAGCTATTATGCACGGCTGGATTTCCAATGGTATATACTCGAGTATTAACACTGAATAATCTAACACCCAACACGTATTACATGTATCTCGCCCTATATAACGTCGTCTATGTCCTACCGCTTTTCGCTATCGTATGCATGTTCACATTCACACTTGGCTCAAGGAAACTAAAAGAAGAGGAGGGTCAGGTCTTAAAACTTTTATCTGGTATGATGATGCTTTCACTTGGTTCGATACTCTTGTTCATGCCTGAATTATTGAATAATATCATGGTTGCCATAGGTATTCTTGTGTTTGCGATAATAACAACCAGCATCATTACTTTCTTAAAGCATACGGCGAAAGACCAAAAAACGAATGTCGAATCCGTTGATAAAAAAGAATAATAGATACTCATAAATATCGATCTGTTTATTTAGCTATTCTCTTAATGTGTATTGGTGTGGTTGATGAATTTATTTCATGCTAATAGACGGATTTTCACAGGCCTATTAATTATTTTTCTTTTTTCAGGCCTTGTTTGCGCTCAGTTTTTAAGTCAGAATACTGGTAAGCGATTAATTACTACGACAACGACTCTTGGGTTGACGATTGATAAAAGTAATCTTGCTACCCCTGAATTATACTTGGATACGACTACGACAACCTTGTCATCTGATGTTAGGTGCGAGGCTGTTGTGAGGCCTAATGAAAAAACATGTCTTGAGGGGGTGTGCCCTCAGAATCAGCGTTGTAATTTCTTAAAGGCTGGTTATGATGATTCTGGTAATGTGGTTGGAAAGTGTGTTTGTATGGATACGACCACCACTACTCTGCCTTCGGTTGTGCGTTGTGAGGCGGTTAAAAATCCGAATGAGAAGACTTGTATTGATGCAATATGCCCTAATAATCTGCGTTGTAAGTTCTATGTTAGTGGAATGGATACTGCTGGCAATAAGGTTGGTAAATGTGCTTGTGCTAGCGCTACTACAACAACGCTACCCTCTGTAACTCGTTGTGAGGCTGTTTCTAATCCGTCTGAGAATACTTGTGCTAGGGCTACATGTCCTAATAATCTGCGTTGTAAATTCTATGTTAGTGGTATTGATACGGCTGGTAATAAGATTGGTAAATGTGCGTGTGCTGGCATTACAACAACCACACTCCAATATACTTGGTGTGATGATTTATCAAATCCGTCAGAACGCATGTGTCTGACTGGTTTATGCCCTCCCAATAAAGTCTGTAGGTATGGTCCTACAATTCAATCCACCGCCACAATGCTTAGTGCGAATGTCGGAAGGAGATGTGTTTGCGTACCCTGTGATTCTGGGACAACAACCACACTACCTATTCGATGCAGGGACGTGGAAAGGCCGACACCAAATACTTGTGTCATGGGTGTTTGTCCTCCAGGAAGTAGGTGCGTCTATAAGCCAGGATCAATCAATCCAAACTCTCTTGCCGCAGTTGCAGCTCCAGGTACCTGCGAATGCGAGTCAGGTACTACGACGACTTTGCCTGATGTTAGCAGGTGTGAGGCAGTATCTCCAGCGGGTGTCAGAGTATGTGCTGAGGGAATATGTCCTCCGGATTATGAGTGTATGTATACTATGTCCTTGGCGGCTGCTAATGTTGGATACTGTAAATGTGTTTTAATACAGACTACTACGACAACAATACCTGGTAGGTGTGAGGCTATTACTGGTGCTACAACAGCAGAATGTATTGAGGGGATATGTCCACCAGAATATAAGTGTAGATATGTACCGTCTCTTGCCGCGGCTAACATGGGGGCATGCAGGTGTATCAAGCCAACAACGACTACTCTGCCTGTTGAATGTAGCAAGGTAACTTATCCCTCTGAAGACTCGTGTAAAGTATCGATATGTCCTCCTGGCCAAATCTGCCAGTATGTAAAATATAATTTTGGTAGTACTTCTGTCACTAAATGCGCTTGTGCAGAACTCGAGTCATCTACTACTACGACCTTGGCTGATGATGTGAAATGTGAGGCTATTGACGCATCTTCAAACAACCAGTGTATTGATGGAATATGTCCTGTCAACACAAAATGCAGGTTTGTTCCGTCACCGCTTGCAGCAAACGTTGGTTCTTGTCATTGTATCCCAGCACCGACAACAACGATTCCAGGTGAAGTCAAGTGTGAGGGAGTTTCAGATGCTTCTGTGAATACGTGTGAGGAAGGAGTGTGCCCGCCAAACCATAAGTGCGAGTATGCACAGGCAGTTACTGCAGCTAATATGGGATACTGTAAGTGTGTCTTGGAGACAGGGTCAGCTGATACAGTCCCACCTAGTCTAGATTGTACTTCCGTTGAGGATCCAACAGAAAAGACCTGCAGGGAAGGCATGTGCAAAGACGGTTATAATTGCATGCATGTTGTGGATAGTGCTGGTGTAGGATACTGTAAAGGCATGGAAAAAGAGGATCAATCAACGACAACCCTACCTGAAAGTACTACTACGTCTCTGAAGCCTACGATAAAGCGAAAAGCAGCACAATTAGGCTTTTTAGAACGTG
>CAYREE010000119.1:0-7070 GCA_964423225.1 uncultured archaeon
TTGGACCGTGACGATCTTGTAGAATGTAGTGTGATGATGAAAAACGCTATTGAGGGAAAAATAGATGACATCGACATCCCGAAAAACTGCCTGGACGTACTAGCACAGCAAATATACGGTATCGCAGTAAGCGGTAGACAAAACATCGAGAATATATTTCACCTAGTAAAAAGAAGCTACTGCTACCACGACCTAAAAAGAGAGGACTTTGACTCGGTGATCGCATACCTTGCCGGAGACTATGTCGACCTAGAACAACGAAGCGTATATGCAAAAATCTGGGTGGATGACAAGACAGATGAAATGGGCAAGAGAGGCAGAATGGCAAGACCGATATACAGTATGAATCTTGGGACAATACCTGAAGAATCGTTTGTAACCGTAAAAGTCGGCGACATAGTTGTAGGAAAACTAGATGAAAAATTCCTTGAAAAATTGAGTAAAGGAGACATCTTCACGCTAGGAGGAAAATTATATAAATTCAAATATTGCAAGGGTATGGTATGCCAGGTTGCACCAGATGCAGGACCTCCAACAATACCCTCCTGGATAAGCGAATCACTACCGTTAAGCTATGGCCTAGCCATTGAGATACAACGCTTCAGACGATTGATGGATGAGAGCATGGATCAGCCAAAAGAAGATATGAAGAATTGGTTGAGAGATTACTTGTATGCAGATGAAAACTCGGTTGAATCCATATATGAGTATTTTTTTCAACAATACAAGTATTCGATGATTCCCCACGATGGGAGGATAGTGATAGAATACAATAAGGCTTTCAAGAAGAGGTATATCATATTCCACAGCACTTATGGCAGAAGAGTGAATGACGCCCTCTCCAGGGCAGTAGGCTACGTACTCTCTAAAGAAACAGGGAAAAACGTTGCGATAAGCCTTTCAGACAATGGATTCTACCTTACACTCAAAGGAAAAGCACAAGCATATAACGCATTTACTTCACTTACACCCAATAACCTGAGAGAAATCCTTGTAGATGCCGTAGAGAAGTCCGAGGTATTATCAAGAAGATTCAGACACTGTGCAACACGCTCAATGATGATACTTAGAAACTATAAAGGCCGTACAAAAAGTGTTGGACGACAGCAGATGGGTGGGAAAATCCTCATGCATTTTATTAAAAAACTTGATCCCAGCTTCCCGATACTGGAGGAAGCCAGGCGGGAAGTATTGGAAGACTTGATGGACATTCAAAGCGCGGAAAAAGTCATCACAAAGATATTCAATGCCGAGATCAAGGTTGTAGAGACAAGCACAGACATCCCATCACCATTCGCACTGAACCTGATAGGAAGATCATATATGGACGTGCTTCGTACTGAAGAGCGCAGAGAATTCATAAAAAGGATACATGAAGCAATAATAGAACGGATTGAAACCGCGTGATCATCTGCAGGCTCCATTGACACAGGTCTTGTCAAGCTTAGAACAATCAAATATCTGCTTGTCTGGAACATTCTTATAGGAGCAATAATATTCTACCAGCATTCCCATGTCCTTGCCATTCATAATGCACTTGTCAGGATAACGCTTATTTCCCATTCTTACAAAACCTTTCAGCCCATAGTCCAATCCATCATCAAAATCAATACACTCAATATCATTATTAGGATTCATCAAACCAGGAGTCTGATTCACTTGTATGAAATGAAATGCCCCAGTGAAAGCAAATAGAAAGAAAATAGCTAACGCAATCTTCTCAAACCATGAATACCCTGGTTTTTCACTGCTTTCCATCAATAATCACTAATAACATTTTTAATATCCAAGATTAATAATCCAAAAAAAAATGGCTTTTTTACATGGATATTCCAAGGATTCGACCGAGCCTCTGCTTGTCAATTTTTTCAAGTGAGATCAGGCTCATAACCTGCTCGGCAGCATTAGGTATCTCGGGCACGTCCGTCATCTGGGTTTTAGCTTCTAATACGCCACCGCTCTCCCTTGCAACCCCGTCAACCAGTCTTCTATCTGCAAGCACCTGAGAGTTCTTGACAACACCAAGCTCACCAGCTTCTTCTAAACCGAACGGATTTTGGGTCGTAAACATCACAGTTATGTTCGGATTATCAACCGCGAACTTCAACAAGCCAATCGTCATTGCTGCCTGGTCAAGAAAGCTAGTCTTACCGCCGAATTCATCGATAAACACTATGCCTCTCCTACCATCTGCTGTTTCGCGCTTTATCATTGCAAGAAGTTTATTCAGGTCCTGGGTGAACTTCTGCCAGTCGCTCGGACTCTCTCCGCCCATAAGGCTTGGAAAACCTCCATCATTAGGATCTTTTGACGATTTTGGAAGAATTAGACCCATATTGTGCATCAATGGCACTTCAGAGCCCTCGTCTGCGAAGATGCCACCACCCATATGAGACATCAATAATGCTGATGCGACAACATCCATCGAGTTCGTCTTGCCCCTACCGTTTATGCCGCTAACACTAAGTGCGTTATAGCCTTCGGAGTCAATTGTGATCGGATCGCACTTCTTTTCGTCAATTACCTCGATCTGAGGACTTCTCCCATTGATCAAATGGATCCTCCCGGTCGTGTTTATCTCTGGAATTGTAAGATTGTTGATAGATGCCACTTCAGCAAGACCAGCGAAATGATCGAGCCAGAAAAGATAATTATAGACTGGATTCCGGTTGCCATGTATTAATCCATCATCCTGGTCCACTGCCAACAATTTCTTCATGTCCTGGGCGATCGGAGACTCAAATGAAGACATATGCGAGTTGATGCTCCTTAAAGCCGGCTTCAACCGCTGCTCCCACCCGTCATTGCTATTGTCGACGTCTTTCAGATGCTTTTCAAACCCCGCCCGTATCCCGGCTCTTGCATCGTCATTTCCTGCAAGCTCCCCTACAATACCCTGCCATCTCCTAATAAGCTCTATATCAGTAGTAGGCTCCATCGATATGTGATATGTCAAGAACTCAGAGGTGCTCGAATTGGTCATATTCAGCACCCTTCCCCTGGAATAAAGCTCATGGCCGTTCGTCAACCGATCTAATGAAGTAGAACCTGGGAAATTATCCTGTAGCTTATCTCTTCTGTCAAGCCATGAAGGGGAGAATGACCGTCTCAACTGCTCAATTTCATCGGCAGGCCTATGCTGATCGCTTTGTTGAGGCATAGATACTATATGGGAAGGATTAATTTTTATATAATAGATATAGTACAATCTTACTTTCCATCCGCATACTATATCATTTTTTAAGATGTAGAACATTTATTATGGGGTTAGTATGGGGTTCAAGATAGTAAGCGAGCTAAAGCCGGCCGGAAGCCAACCAAAAGCAATAGAACAACTCGTGGAAGGCATACACAAGGGTAAAAAGCGTCAGACACTCCTTGGCGTCACAGGCAGTGGCAAGACGTTTACAATGGCTAAAGTCATTGAAAAAATTCAGAAGCCGACACTTGTCCTAGCCCACAATAAGACACTTGCAGCACAATTATACAGTGAATTCAAAGACTTATTCCCAGAAAACGCGATAGAATATTTCGTGAGCTATTACGACTACTACCAGCCTGAAGCATATCTACCATCCTCAGACACATATATTGAAAAAGACGCAGACATAAACAACGAGATAGAGAAATTAAGACATAGGACTACAGCAAGCCTACTAGACAGAAAAGACGTGCTCGTTGTCGCAACAGTATCATCCATCTACGGTCTTGGAAGTCCTGACGCATATGAATCAATCACACTATCAATAAAAGAAGGGGATACATTATCCAGAGATGAGCTTATCAGAAATCTCGTTCAAATGCACTATGATCGAAACGATTCGGCCTTAGAAGAGGGACGTTTTAGAGTCCGTGGAGGACAAGTCGATATAATGCCACCATACGGCATCTCAGTGATCAGGATAAAACTAGATGATGAAATAGAGTCAATAACCGAGATAGACACAGTAGATGGTTCACTAATAAGAAAAGTCCCAACAACAAGGATATTTCCAGCAGTCCATTATGTCCTACCAGAAAAAGAAAAAGACAATGCATTAGAGGGCATAAGTCACGAGCTAAAAACGCGTCTTGCCCAGCTGGAAGAAGATGGAAAGATGCTTGAGGCAAACCGGTTAAAACAAAAGACCACATATGACATAGAGCTAATAAAAGAATTGGGATACTGCAAGGGCATAGAGAATTACTCCAGACACCTGGAAGGAAGAGCATGTGGAGAACCACCCAATACACTCATCGACTTCTATCCAGACGACTGGCTATGCTTCATAGACGAATCACATATGACAGTACCACAGATAAGGGGGATGCATGCAGGCGATAAAAGCAGGAAAGAAACACTAGTAGCATACGGTTTCAGACTGCCCTCAGCACTTGACAACAGACCGCTAAACTACGATGAATTCGACTCTAAACTAAACCAAGTCGTATATGTTTCAGCAACACCATCAGACTATGAGAAAAAAGCGTCTGACCAGATCGTCGAACAGATAATACGGCCCACAGGACTTGTCGACCCGCCAGTAGAAGTGCGTCCCGCAACAGACCAGGTCAAGGATTTTGTAAAAGAAGCTGAAAAACAGGTGTCAAACAGACAACGAGCCCTCGCCACAACCTTGACAAAACGAATGAGCGAAGATCTCTCCGAATACTTGGGGAAGAAAGGATTTAAAGTAAAATACCTACATAGCGAGATAGATACACTTGACCGAGTAGACATATTAAGAGAGTTAAGAGAAGGTGGGATAGACGTTATCGTAGGAGTCAATCTCCTTAGAGAAGGAATCGACCTGCCAGAAGTAGCATTAGTAGCAATAATGGATGCTGACCAAGAAGGCTTCTTACGAAGTGAGACAAGCCTAGTACAGACTATTGGAAGATGCTCTCGGAACATAGAGGGAAGAGTAATACTCTATGCAGACAAGATAACAGGAAGCATGGAAAGAGCATTGAAAGAGACGAAAAGGAGGAGAACACAACAGTTAGAATACAATAAAAGACATGATATAAAACCAGCATCCATACGTAAAAAAATTCATGACAGGATCGTAAAAGAAAAACCAGTCGAAGACGCCAACAAAGAAATCTTGGAAGAAATGCCGACAGACGAGATAGAACGACTCATGAAAGAAGCAGCAGAAAACATGGATTTCGAACAAGCAATCATGTTCAGAACAATCATAAAGGACAGGAAAAAGAGATGAACATTAGATAATTACCTCAACGAATACAAAGTTACCATTATAATACTCCTGGATTTTTAGCCATGTGCGTTTCATATTTATGACTATTTTAACGTTGGTAATTTATGGGATCGAAGTATATACGAATCAAGGGTGCCCGCGAGCACAATCTAAAGAACATAGATGTAAAGCTGCCTAGAGACAAACTGATCGTGATAACAGGATTGTCAGGCAGCGGCAAATCATCACTAGCATTCGACACACTATACGCTGAAGGCCAGAGAAGATATGTTGAATCATTATCAGCCTATGCAAGACAGTTCCTAGGCCTCATGGAAAAACCAGACGTAGACTATATCGAAGGCCTTTCTCCCGCGGTGAGTATAGAGCAGAAGACAACAAGTAAGAATCCGAGAAGCACGGTTGGGACAGTGACCGAGATATATGATTATCTAAGACTCCTTTATGCTAGGATAGGTACACCACACTGTCCTGAATGCAGAAAGAAGATAAGCTTACAGACAAAGAACCAGATAACAGACCAGATACTAGAACTCGCTGCCAGTAGGGCATTGATACTATCACCAATAGTTCGGGACCGGAAGGGAGAATACCATACACAACTTAAAAGCTACTTAAAAGACGGTTATACCGAAGCTATTGTCGATGGGAATCGACTGGGACTTGACAAGGAGATACGATTAGACAAATACTACAAGCATAATATAAGCCTAATAATTGATGAGGTAAAGCTCGTTCAATCAAACCGACAAAGGATACTCGAAGGTGTTGAAACCGCGATAGTATTATCCAAAGGCCTTGTTGAAGTAGAATATGATGGAGAACAAAAAATGTTCTCGCAACTTCTTGGATGTCCAGACTGTAAGGTGAGTATAGAAGAAATGCAGCCAAGAAATTTCAGTTTCAACAGCCCCCATGGAGCATGCATTGACTGCCAGGGACTGGGAATGAAACTCGAATTCGACCAGAGATGATAATCCCCGACAAATCAAAGACTATTGATGAAGGAGTTATCGCAGTATGGGGCAGTTCAATCGACTCATACTACAAGAATTCATTCAAGACAGTCGCACATGAAATGGGCGTAGATGTTTCAAAACCACTATCAGAATGGCCTGAGAAAGGCATTGACATACTGCTTTACGGAAGCAGGGGAAAGAAATATCATTTTAAACATATTGCACGAGATGGTGTTGGAAGATGGGAGTATAAGGGAACTTGGGAAGGCATAATACCAAACCTGACGAGAAGGCATAGAGAGACAAAGAGCGAGAGGATGAAGGAATGGATGCACGGATTCATGAGTACGATACCATGCTATACTTGTGATGGAAAACGTCTTAAGCCAGAATACCTTGCAGTGACTGTTGGAGATGTTAGCATAAATGATTTGACCACACTTTCCGTCAAAGACGCATCACAATTCTTCAAAGCTCTCAGACTAGACGACAGGGAGAAAAAAATCGCCAAACAAGTATTAAAGGAGATCAAGTCCAGACTATCATTCCTAGAGAACGTGGGATTGGAATACCTCACACTTGATAGGCAGGCATCAACTCTCTCCGGGGGAGAAGGTCAGCGGATCAGGCTTGCAACACAGATAGGAAGCCAACTCGTCGGAGTAATGTATATCTTAGACGAACCCTCCATAGGCTTGCATCAAAAGGATAACACTAGACTATTAGAGACCCTCAAGAATCTCAGAGACCTGGGAAACACAGTTATCGTTGTCGAACATGACATGGAGACTATTGAACAAGCTGATTATATCATTGACCTGGGACCTGGTGCAGGAGTTCATGGAGGAAAGGTGGTTCCATCCGGGCCACGTAAGCAAATAAGTGAAATTAAAGATTAATAAACAGG
>CAYREE010000120.1:0-7067 GCA_964423225.1 uncultured archaeon
ACCCGCCGGAATAGTCGCATTCAATTATGCTGTTAAAAAAGCCAAGCCTGAAGGGAGCCTCTCCAAATATTAAAAAATTGAGGTCAAATATTTTTCTATGGAACCCATTGACATTATTAAGAATCGGAGAAGCATCAGAACATATGACGAAAATCTTATCCCGGAAAGGATAATAGAAGCGATACTGGATTGCGCAAGGCTTGCACCAACGGCAAGAAACAAACAGCCCTGGCTGATCGGAGTCGTTACAGATAAGCAAATCCTCGATAAGATGGGTAAAACATGTAGTACCGGCCCATTCATAGCAGATTCAGCAGCTTGTTTCACAGTATTTTGTAAAAAAGATGAAAAATATTATTTGGAAGATGGAGTTTCTGCTACAATGAATATAATCCATGCATGTGAAGCAAATGGTGTTAAGACCTGCTGGGTTGCAGGAGATAAAAAACCATATGTTAACGAGATTGCAAGACTGCTTGAAGTCCCTGATGAATATACACTAGTCTCGCTTATCCCTGCAGGATATTCACAAGAAAGTGCACAACCAAAGAATAAAAAATCCATTAATGAGATTTCATTCAGAAACAATTCCAAAAAAAAATAATAGGATATTGATACCCATGGTGTTCAAATCACATAAACATATGCCCCACATCCATTCACTAGATTATCTTAGAGTTGTGATGTGTATCCTCGTCATAATCTGGCATGGAAAACTTTTAAAAAACATATTTAGTAATCCAATTATTGAAGATATAATATATTACAATATCACATTGCTAGCAGTACCTGTTTTCTTTATAATATCGCTATTCATTTTTTACTATAAAAAGATTCTGGACTGGGAATATACGAGAAACCGGGTAAAAAAGATATCTATCATCTTTATCTTCTGGTTTATATTTTTTAATATTCACGATCTATTCTCGAATATTACATTAGATGAAATTAATGACTTAACATATTTCAACTACATTGATCTATTTTTACAACAAAAGGTTTTGCCAAATAAGTTATACTTGAACCAATATTTCTTTTTGCTGGACCTGATTTTATTAACAATATTTGCCAGAATAAATGCAAATTATCTTACGAACCGTAGGATACAATATACGCTCCTAATCAGTTCAATGGTTTTTATTATAATCGGGGCTACGATTATCGCATTCAGAAATATTGAATATGCATTCCTGATAAACTTTAGGATATTCACAAATTTCTTACCGTACATATTTGCTGCAGCATTAATCAAACAAGACTATATTACAGGACTGAAAAAAATCAATAAGAAGATAATCATATACATGATATTATTCCTGGGTTCAAGCTTGATTGAATGGCAAATATTGAAAAACACTTTTTACATGCCACCATATACACGAGTATCCCTTGTCTTCGGATCCATGGCAATCATGTATCTTTTTTTAAAAATAAAGACGAAGACTCCTATGTTAATCAGGATAATATCTGATAATACTTTAGGAATATATTGTATGCATATTTACTTCCTTAGCTCAGTAAATATCGTGGAAATGCCAGTGTTAGATAGCATTATAAAAATCACAATATCTTTATTGATACCCACATTTATTTCATCTCTAATGAAAAAAACAGGGTATGGGAGATATATATTCTAAAACATTTTGTAATATTACTATTATGACGACTATTGAACGAAACATCATTAAAAAACCATTGAATGCAGATGTTGCAGAACTATTATTAAAAGTTGAGGAAACACGGTTCGGATCAAGACCCATGACAAATGAGGAAAGACATCAGAATCCAGTACTACTTCATCATGAACTGAAGGATCTTGGTGGAAAGAGCGAACAGCTTGCCTCCGAGGAAAAGCTAGTTTCAGCAGGCATACTCTGGATAGGAAAGGGATTAGAGCCAAAAGAAGAATCACTAAATACATTCACCAAAGACACAAACAAAGGCCTTACATCACTGGAATCAAGTATTATTGAGACTCAGGCCAGGGCTATTGCAGACGGCAGACAATACAGCAGTCTACTATTCGATTGGGAGGAGTTAGAGAGGATGAAGAGATTCTTTAAAACAGGTAAAGGTGTAGATGTTGAAAGATTCGTATCTAAAGTATTGAGTGAAGCAGAATTCAGAGACGATATGATAGATGAACAATACGGTAAAGCAGCATAAAGGTGTTATATATGACTGAGAAGAGATTTGACATAATCGGGGTTGGAGTACATACGATAGATACTGAGACTGTTGGAAAGTTAGCTACATTCGATAAGACTATGAACCTTTCGGTAACTGGGCCTAACACCAGCCATCCAGGAGGATGGGGTAATAGTATGCCTGTAGCAGCAGCGCTTCTGCCAGGAAGAGTTGGAGGATTCACAGTTCTTGGTAAGGATGCACTGGGCCGTCAGTTCATGCGCGAGATGGCAGATAAGGGAGTGGATATGAGCCAGGTTATTTGGAATACAGATCTTCCAAGAGATGAATATAAGATACTAGATGGTAAAGGTCAACCTAAGATGGTTCCTAAGGAACAGCTAAGTACCGGCATGTCTTTTGTAATCTTAGATCCAGACACCCGTGATCCTGCAATATACTTTTCTCCAGGAGTGAACCAGGCCATAGACCGCGACTGCATACCGCTTGACTATCTGGCCCAATCCAAGGCTGTGATATTAAGTTATGCAACGCTTCTTAGAGGATTGGATAAGAATGGTGGAGAGCCTATGGCAGGATTGATAACGGACCTGCGTGAAAGAGATGTGCTGACGGTCCTAGATACTCATAGCATCGAAGGTGCTGACTATAATGTACTGGAAAAACCTTTGAAGGAAGTAGACGTCTTCGGTTGTAATATTGGTGAGGCCAGAGCGATAACAGGACTTGATGAACATGCCGAACCAGAAGCATTAGTAAAAGCATTATCAGCTAAGATGAATATCGATGGTTCCAGAAGTAGGATGGTTGCGATGACCATGAAGGGTGAGGGCAGTATCGTAGCATATTACCCCAAAGGATCTGACCAACCGATCATAGCCAGGGAGCCAAAAGTGAATGTAGAAGTTGCAAGCGGTACAGGCGCAGGAGACACTTTCAAAGCAGGTTTAACAGCATACATCACACAAAACCTAGATGCCTACAACAATGGTAAAATGGATGTCCGAGAAGCAACACGCTTTGCTAATGCTACTGCCGCATCATATATTAGTGGTGTTGGAACAGAGAATGTGCAGCCTTACGCAGACACACTAGCATATGCTAGAGGCCAATATCCGGCGGTAGAAAGACCCGAAACACTAGGACAACCCCCTTCACCATCAGATGCAGCATTTCATTCGCGTCCGAACAGGCCTCCAGGACAACCAACCTGAGAATCAGCCCTTTATTACGGTGCCAATGCCCTCTTCTCCCATGAGGGCTCTTTTAACACAATCTTTCTCATTCCCACTTAGGATCTCAGAGGGTATCCCAGCCTCAGCTAGATCTAATAGTTCTAAAACCTTCCTCTTGATTCCGCCAGTAACATCGGTTCCAGAGGTTTTACGCCCATCTAAGATGTCGATATTCTCCCTCGTAATCCCATCCAGTTTCTTAGACTGGCCAGGCTTACCTTCAAAAACCCCATTGTAATCTGTTGCAATTATCACTCTTTTTGCACCTAGCTCCGATGCTATATATGGTACAAGATGGTCTCCGGAGAGGATGTTCAATCCAGTTGATTCATCAATAAGGACATCCCCGTATCCTACGGGAACAAGCCCCATCTCCAACATCTTTTTTAGAGGTTTTAGCTCCATCTGAACGATCTTCCTATCCTTTAATACAGCACATGCTGAAGGTTGATATGCGATAGCATCAATCCCTACATCTACAAGAGATTCGACAACAATAGAATTCAACTTTTCCATGCTTTTATGAGTCATGGAAAATCCTTCTACTTGCCGACAATCCTTCAGTCCATCAGTAAGACCATATGCTTCAGCATACATGTGTCCAAAAGGACCTGCCCCATGGACAATGAACAATCTTGTCTTAGAATTATTCAATGCCTCCTGAATCTCTTTAGAAAGACGTGTTAGGTTCTCCTCATTTACCTCGAACTTGTCTTCGCTCTTATTTGTAATTACACTACCACCAAGCTTCAAGACGATTAAATCCATAGTCTATAATAACACCATATTACCAGAGTAAATAATATCTGAATAACCCTTCTTTCCTAGTATCTTCTCTATCTTACTGCTATGACAACCTTTTATCTGTTCCACTTCATCACTACTATAATTAGTAATTCCACGAGCAAACTCTTTTTTCTTCTTGTGTAACAAGCAGACAGTATCACCCTTCTTGAACGTTCCCGAAACAGCCACAACACCAGATGGAAGCAGACTCACACCCTTCTCCTTCAAAGCTTTAAAAGCTCCTTCATCCACAGTTATGCAACCTTTTGGCGCTGACGAGAACAATACCCAGTGTAGCCTGCTATCAATTTTTTTAATGGGTAGAAAGATCGTGCCAACATCATCCCCCTTTAATGCCCGAGTTAAAATATTCCTCATTGAAGAATCAACTAGTAACACAGCGATCCCCGACTTTGTGACTATTTTAGCAGCATTAATCTTTGATTGTATTCCGCCAACACCACCACCCCGAGATTTACCATGAAGCGACTCTAAGTCTGAATCTATCTTCTTTACAATACTAATCTTCCTTGCACCCTTCTTACGATTTGGATCACGAGTATACAAGCCGTCAACACTAGAAAGTAGTATTAACGCATCTGCTCCAAGATTAGATGCTACCATAGCAGACAAAGTATCATTATCACCAAAACGGATTTCATCCACATTGATGGAATCATTCTCATTGATTATTGGGACTATCCCCATATCCAATAATTTTTGAATAGTATTCCGAACATTCAAATACCTGGAACGATTCTTAAAGTCATCTTTTGTAAGAAGGATTTGCGCAACCTCAAATCCTTTTTTCCTAAAATGCTTTCCATAACACTTCATTAGCTCATGCTGACCGATTGCTGCAATCGCCTGTAATTTATTAACATCCCGTGGCCTTTGTTTCAGATTAAGCTTCCCCATACCAGCACCAATAGCCCCAGATGTCACAATAATAAAATGTATCCCCCTAGAAGAAAGTGCTGCTAATTCATCAACCAATTTACCTATCTTACGCTCTGAAAGAGTCAATGTTTCATCAGTAATACTGCTTGTCCCAACCTTAACGATGACTAATCTCGTCTTTTTCAAGGCATCCCTGCGTAAGATAGCTGATTCCATAATATTCACATTAATTATCAACTTTACATTTTATTATAGATTCATAAACCAATAAGTTACATGGATTTCGGATTAACAACTGATCCGACGATATGTCTGCCACTTCTACTGGCAGCTTTTGCAGTCGCAGTTATAATAGGATTAGCTATGCTACAACATAACAAGTATAATCATTGCCTACACGTAGTTTCAAGGAAACTCGGATTAAAATATGTGGATACCGGATTTTTTTATCCGCCAAAACTGACAGGATCTATTAGAGATAAGGACATCAGCGTTTACACTTATAACAAATATATGGATGATCAAAAAAAGACGTATACTAGGGTTGAAACCAGCCATAACAGCGATATAAAAGATGCTGTATCAATTACCAGAGGAGAATTAATATCTAATATCGAGAAAAACATGGGTGTTAATGAACTAGTGCATATCGACAAAGATTTCGACAATATTTTTATCGTTATCGGGAAAAACTCTGTTGAAGCAAGAGAAATAATTACGAAAGACATTCAAAAAATCCTTCTAGAATCATTGTTATCAATAACAATAACAAAAGACAACATAATCCATGAAGAAAAAGGATTCATCACAGATAGTGCATATTTAGAAAAAGCATTAAATCTATTGGTAGATATTGCAGAAAAAATTGAAAAATAGGGAAAGAGAAAAATTAACCCTCCCCAATCTCTCCGAATATAACTTGATGTGGTTGTAACTCTATCCCTACCTCTATCTTATAAGGCACTAGATTCGTCACTTGTTTTGTACCCCTCATCTTCAATATCTCAAGGGCCCTGATCCGTGTCTTACCCCGCCTAAGGTTATACAAAACAATAACACCATCCACAACGAATTCAACTATACCATGTCTAGAGTATTTTGTTGGATCCTGCTCGGATTCAGCTATCATCACGCTTGTACAGCTAGCTTTTTGAAGCCATTTTAAAAGCTTTAAAGCACCCTGCCGCTTCTCAAAAGATCCCTCAACCATCATTTCGATACTAGTAAGAGAATCTACGACAACGCGTTTTGCACCAATATCGTTTATCGCATCGACAATAGAACCATATTCTTCCTTTATCAAATGCATTACATCCTGAGGCTCAACACGGACTAAACGCATTTTACCCTGATCCTCAAGTTCTTGTATATTCCATCCGTACCGTAACATGTTCTCCCTGATCTGTGACGGTTCTTCTTCAAAGGTAACATAAACACCAGGCTCGCCCTTCATCGCCCCATGGACAAGGAATTGCATAGCCATCGTTGACTTACCAGATCCACAACCGCCAACCAGGAGGATACTATTATATAGTTTGAATCCCCCTTCAATCATTTCATCAAGACCAGGAATACCTGTAGATATTCGTTCCATTATAGCAACACCATTACATTATTACTAATACTTACTTATATTTTTAACTATTAAATAGTTGAAAAACATTTAATTAATGGAAAAAATGCTAGTCTTTAGTGGTTCACAATCATCTGCCCTTGCATGGGATGTTGCAAAAGCAATGAAATCAGAAGTTGGTAAAACGAAATTAAAATCCTTTCCAGATAACGAATTGTATGTGAGAATCGAGTCAAAAGTCGTCGGAAAAGAGTGTGCAGTCATTCAATCAACAAGGACAAGCGACGATTTCATGGAACTTTTCATGATGCTCAGTGCCCTCCAGGATGCTGGTGCAACCCAAGTCCATGCAGTAATACCCTATATTGGAATTATGCGACAAGACCGTAAATTCAAGGAAGGAGAGGCATTGGGTGCGAAGACTA
>CAYREE010000121.1:0-7050 GCA_964423225.1 uncultured archaeon
GGTTGCAGGAGATGGTCCGTTAATGCCCAAATTGAAAGAATTAGCTAAGGGGTGTGACAATATTGTTTTTCTTGGAAGAGTGGATGATGAGGTGCTGTCCAATCTATATGGTAACTGTTTTGCCACGATATTTCTGCCAATACAAGAGGATTTTGGTATGGGTCCTATCGAGGGAAATGCAGCAGGAAAACCCTGCATTTCTGTTGATGAGGGCGGATGCAAGGAGACTGTTTTGCCTGGTAAGACCGGATTCTTCATAGAACCGACGATTGATGCACTGGTAGATAAAGTTAATGAACTTGATTTTGAGGTTGTATCCAAGATGAAGGATGATTGTATCGAATGGTCGAAGAACTTTGATGATAAAATCTATCATGAGCGTATGATGGAATATATTCGAGAGTATATTGACTAATAGTATTCTGTATTCTTTTAACTCTTAGGTAAATATTTAATAATGTCTGGAAAAGCATTGATAACGGGTGGAAGTGGATTCATCGGTTCAAATCTTGCCAATAGACTCCTGTCAGAGGGATGGGAAGTTGTATTATTTGATAATCTTTCTCGTCATGGTATTTCAAACAATATTGATTGGCTAAAAGGACAGCATGAGAACGTCAATCTTGTTGTAGGGGATATACAGGATATTGACTCATTGGAACAGGTCTGTGTGGGTGTTGATAGGGTTTATCATACTGCAAGCCAAGTAGCTGTCACGACTTCAGTGAAGGATCCTCTGAACGATTTTAAGATTAATGCACTTGGAACCCTAAACCTGTTAGAGGCGATACGTAAAAGCGAATCCGATCCGGTATTGGTTTTCACTTCGACTAACAAGGTTTATGGTGCTATGAAGCAGTTCAAGTTCGAAGAGCTTGAAGATAGGTATGTTTATTCTGATCATGAGCATGGCAATCCAGAGTCGACAGGACTAGACTTCCATAGTCCGTATGGGTGTAGTAAGGGTGCTGGCGATCAATATGTAAGGGATTATGCTAGGATATACGGGTTAAAGAATATTGTTTTTCGTATGAGCTGCATATATGGGGAACGGCAGTTCGGGACGACTGATCAAGGATGGGTCTGTTATTTCATAAAATCTCATTTACTCGGTGATAAAGTCACTATATTCGGAGATGGGAAACAGGTTAGGGATATCCTATTTATCGATGATCTTGTCGACGCCTTTCAGAAGGCTAGTGAAGCTATTTCTAAGACGAAAGGAGAAGTATATAATATCGGGGGAGGATCTGATAACGTATTATCTATACTTGAGTTATTGAGAATCCTGGAAGACATCTCTGGATCAAGAATGGAGGCCTCATTTGATGAATGGCGTCCTGGAGACCAGAAAGTCTATTATTCTGATATCCGAAAGGCTGCAAATGATTTTGGATGGGTTCCGGGTGTTAGTAAAACCGAGGGTATTAGGCGATTGTATAGTTGGATACAAGCAAATATTGATTTTTTTAAGAGTTAATCATTTTTCCAATCCCTCTACGCAAATATTTTTAAACCTATATTACGAAGTCTTTTCTACCCATTTATTTTTTTGGGTGGACGGTGGTGGTAATGGATAAGGTAAGCTGTGTATATTTCACGGCTTTGACCATGGCCCTTTTTGCGGTCGTGGTTCTATGAGAGAACTAAGGGGGCCCCCTTTCAACGGGGGTTCCCCTAGGTTTTTCAGTCTAATAATCTTCCGGTATTCTCAACTTTTCTTTTAAAGTCTTATTTTTCCCAGATATTTATCGTAATTTAATGGTTTTTGCTTATGACTGTATCTAGTGCAGGACAATCAGGAGGTCATGGATCAGCATCCAGGAAAGTGATAGGTTCCGCAACTCCTGCTATGGGTAGGTCTGATGAATTGATGGATGTTGTGCCGTCTGGTTTGGTCGAGGTTTTTAGCAAGGATCATAAGTCCAATGTTGACACTATCGTTTCTCAGGTGGCTAGTACTTCTGTCAGTCAGGATAATGTTCGATGGGCTTATAATCATGTTTTAGGTTTTGGCGATAAGGTTAAGGGAGACTCTGGGGGATTTCCTGGTTATCATGATGTTACTCATAGTCTTGGGGGGATATTGCCTGTTGTTGAAACACTGAAGAATTTGCGTGATGGAGGTGTTGGCTTGATAACTGATGAGGTTCTTGAGCTTTCGATTGTGGCGCAAAGCTTTCATGACCTTGGTTATCTGAAGGTTTCTGGAAAGGGGCATGAGGATATCAGCATGGCTGAGGCTGGAGATCTGATGAAGCAGAGGGGTTATTCTGATAAGCAGGCGGATATAGCCAAGTTCATGATACATGCGACGAAACTATTTATTCCTCCCTCTTATATCTCTGATCTACAGCAGGTTGATGATACGACTCTTTCAAGGATGATTAGGCAATGTCGGGATGATGGTTTGTTTCATAACATGGATCCTGATAGTTCCAGTGATCGGGATTTTGTGAGGGGAGCGACTTATGCAGCCCAGGTTATGGGAACTTTCGACTTGTACAGATATCCTCACGATCTTGTGAGTAAAATACCCCATCTTCAAAAGGAGTTTGCAGATGATAATAGTCCTGCCGATGCCGGTAGTGGTTTGAAGCAGTTAGTGGAAAACCATGAGTTTCACCAAAAATTTGCGATGCCAAGAGTTAGAGAGTATGGAGTCCTTAACTACGTTCCACAAGTCTACACAGATAATGAGGCTATCAATGCGGGCGTATCGCGAAGAGTCAATGAATTATACACTAAAGTAGCTGGTAAAGACCTGGTGCAAGGACAAGCACTTATCGCATCTGAACTTCATGAATTGCGTGATGTCTCCCGTCAGTTCGGATTCCAAAAAGAAGCTGAAGAACTCATAAGGATGTCGGAAGCTCTCGGAAAAAAATAGGATACTATATCTATGATATATGGTATATCTCTATCCACTTGTTCTTGTCCTTGCGTCTTATCGTCTTTTCACGTTTCCATTCAGTTGGTTTTTTCACTTCCTTGAATATGCATTTTTTATCCCGGGCTTTCTTCAGGCCTGGGGGCATGATATTCTTGCCTTGTCTTGTTAATATGATGTATTTATTGGAGTGTTTCTCACTGCAGTAGTAGTCGTATATGATATCCAAGTTGCCATATCCTGGCCTTCCAACATGTCTCATCTTTGAACTGCCGTGTTTTAGTCCGAACATCAGGTCTAGATAGAATCTGTTATTGACGTCAGCGTATATTCCCGCATCTTTTTTGTCCTTTATAAAATCATATAATTCCTCATGATACCAGTTGTTTTGGCTATATCTATCATGATGGTATGATAGGATATTGAATGACTGTGTTGCTAGAATGGCGAGGATAATATATATGATCCTCCAACGGTTCCCACCTTTTTTCGAATCTAGGAATCGTGATGCGGCCCTGCCTGCAAGGATGAATGCTGGTCCTGAGAGGATAGTGAAATATCTAGGTTCCTTTAGGAATGTTGTATACTGTTTCATGCTCATTGACCCGAATTGGAAATAGGCGAGGACTATGAGCAACCAGATAATTAGTGATGATATGTTTTTGTCTCTTTTTACTGCAAGGTATATTATGGCGAAGAATACTATGTAGTAGAAGCCTCCTAGTCGTGTGTAATCATGCAGCCTTCCATCATGTATGGTTCTTTCACAACTATCAGTTTTTATGTCAAGTAGCAGGCAGGGTATGTAACTATAGGAGAATGATAGCTTTTCTCCACCCTTACCCTCCTGGTCTATGTATGGACGTGCTCCGAATATCTTATCGTATCTATGGTGCCAGTTACCGGTATATGTCATGAAGAACAAGGATTCGAATAAGATGAAGATGATGAATCCGATGAAGATATATGAATAATTAATCCGTATCTTTCTCGTCCTTATTGAATCGACGATGAATAATCCGAGATAGCCTATTGGAATGAGAAGAGCCAGCTCTTTGATATTGTATGCTATCCCCGCGGAAAAACCGGAGAGTATCAGTAATAACCTACCATATCCTAACTCTTTTTTCTGTGATAGTCCGAAGAAAAAGATGGAAAGCAATGTATAGAATCCTACTTCAGTATCTCCTCTGAATGTTGTTGATACAAAGACGTCGAGTGGGAATATGCCGATAAGAAATGCTGCGATAAGAGCTCCTGTTTTGTCGTCTAGGATGATACGTAAGAATGCATAGACGACGAGTATTTCAAGGATAGATAATATGAATGTCGGCGCGAATGCCTGGACTAATCCTGGGCCAAGGATCTTGAATATCGCGAATGCTGGCAGGTATAATAGTGCTCTTGCAGTCCAAAGGTTCTTGAATATATTTTCACCAGACTCACCATAATATACTTTCCTCAATGTTTCAATATACATCACGTCGTCGTGAGCACCCATACCATTGAAGAAATAGAGCCTGATAGTGATAGATATGATTAATATCAAGGCAAGACATATCAGCTCCTTTTTACCTAAAACAATATTTTTCATTAAAATATAAACATATTTTATATTATACAAATATTATCTTTATAATATTGATTATCCTTCTTTAATCATTCTGATCTGTTCAACGATTTGTTTAGGCATGTATATCGGCCCCCTAACCTCGGGACTCGTGTGTTCTATCCTTCCTGCAAAATATGCCCGTAATGCCATAAACTCCCACCACCTTTTGTTTTTCACTTCAAGCTCAATCTTTTCAAGCGGTATGAATACAGATCCCATTGGTCTCATAGTAACTCCAAGCCCGTTGCGGTAGACTCGCCATCTGAACATGGGCCAGCTTCCATTGGACATTCCGATTCTGCCCCAGGAATACTTCAAATCCATCAATGGGTCTTCAGTGGGTACATGTGTTTTTTCCAGGCGTCCGAAAATACTGTAATCCCAAGGGAAGATAAAAAGAGTTGTTAATAGTAATATTGATGGAACTGCTAGTATGGTAAGTAATGAATAATAGAATGCCTCCCATTGTTTTGGTAGGAAACCAATGACGCTTCCCATCATTATGAACCAGGCATATATTATAAATCCGCCTACAAATCCGCGGAAATACCAGTAGCTTGCACCTGATTTTTCTTTCATAATCAATTATACCACTTTAATCCTAAAGTAAAAATAAATTATATGGGGAAAAAAACACTGGTATTATCGATATGTATCCTTGTGGTTGTAATATTATCTTATCTATGGTATGCTGATAATACTAACGAAGTCACTATAATCAAGCCAAATCCAAACAACAGAGAATTACAATATCCTCATAAGTGTATGGATTGCAATCTTGTTTTGATAGTGATCGATACAACCCGGGCAGATCATATTGGATGTTATGGGTATGATAAGGACACTACTCCAAACATCGATGCTCTCTCTAAAAAATCCATTGTATACACAGACTTCTATGCTACGATACCTGAGACTAATCCATCTATATCATCTATCCTAACCTCTAATCCACCATTTATCCATGGGCTACGGTTTAACGGCCAGGTACTTGAAGATAATCAGACAACGATTGCAGAGATCTTAAAGGTGAATGGATATAAGACTGCGGCTTTTGTTGGAGGCAGTCATCTGAACTTATACTCTGGTTTAGATCAGGGATATGAATTATTTGATTATCCCGGGCCTGATCGACGTGACATAAACTATGCCCAATATACCCGCCTTGCAAACGAGACGACTCGGCTAGCATTAGACTGGCTGAACGATAACCTAGATGAGAAATTCCATTTGTTCCTACATTATTTCGATCCTCATGCCTCCTATGAACCTCCAAGAGAATTCGACATCTTCCAGACAGATACTCCCGTATCTCTTGCAGAATGGAATGCTCAAAGATATGATGGTGAGATCCGTTATGTAGACTATGAGATAGGCAAAGTCATTGATCTATTGGAGAAAGAAGGGATGATGAACAAGACAGTTGTCATTGTGACTGCTGATCATGGTGAAGCTTTTGGAGAGCATAAATATTTTTTCGACCATGGAGACCTACTATATGAGCATCAGATTCACATACCACTAATAATATATGACAAGGGAATAACCGATAGGAATGATAAATTGTCTTTGAATACCCAGATAATGCCGACTGCACTTGAGATCCTTGGGATAAACGACCATTATTACAATGCCCCCTCACTCTTTGACGAGCGCAGTTTACCTGCACTCATATTCGAAAGCGATAGATGCATTTCGCCAGCGGTAAACAATAATAGTTGTCATCCAGTGAATGATACGCGTGGAAAGCTGATTGCCGCAAGGATAGGTGATATGAAGTATATCTATACTCCTCAAAAAGATGGTTTTAAAGAAGAATTATATGACCTTTCTAAAGATCCGGATGAATTGAAGGATAAGGTAAACGATCGGAAAAAAAGACTGATTAAAGATGAGCTGGCTGAAGAAGTATTTAAAGTCATGGATATGGTACACAATGAATCAGGCAATTATTTTAACATTGACATGGCATCTCAAGATATATTAAGGTCGCTTGGATATGTGATATGAATAATTACCGGTTATAGCTCTAACTCATCAAGTATTTTTTCAAGCCCCTTTGACTTGCCTCCACCCATAGCGAGTGTCGGACTTCCACCACCACCACCTGAAAGCTTGCTGCACAGTCTCTTGCAGATATCTCCTGCATTATACTTGGATCTGGAGGCGACGATAATATTGGCTTTGTCACCCGCCTTGTTCACAAGAATGAGTACACGCCCCTCTTTCTTATCGACGATATCCTTTGCAGTCTCAGTCAAAGCCTTCACAGAAAGACTGGATACGATGTGTTTGACAATATCTGTTTCTATGAATTTTTCTTCTAGTTCCTTTCCGATATCGCCAGCCCTATTTGATAATAGCTTTTCAAGCAGCTTTCGCTGTTTCTTCCAGACATTAAATAATTGTTCGACACCTTCCGATAGTCTTTCACTAGTTTCGAACTCAGGTATGGTCTCCCCCAGCTCTATCAGTTGTCCCCTGTCCTTTGTTATCTCATTAACAAATCTTTCAATAGTCTGTGCAAGCTGTTCTAATGGTACATTGA
>CAYREE010000122.1:0-1490 GCA_964423225.1 uncultured archaeon
AACAAATCATTACTACTGGATTTAGTATCTGGTTTGTCCGCGATAATCTTGGTGAAATTTGGGACATATGAAACGTTTCTAAGATCCAATGAATTCCCAAACCACTCTGTAAGTATTCGAGAAGGACAGGTGAAATGATCCACATATCTTTTAAGAATGATTCGATGCAGATAGACCTTCAGCCATTTCAATAGTTTGAAGCCAAATGAAGCATTCGGGAAAAAGCTGTAACAGGAAGACTTTAGACAAATACTCCCAAATCCATGCTTGCAAGGTTTTTTGTCTTCAAACACCATCCAGGTTAAAGGACACACTATATGGAAGTCATGGATAGTCATGATGACAGGAACACCCATCCGCTTTGCCGCAACACAAACGCTCGGAGATATATACCTGTTGCAGTTGTGGACATGCACTATATCCGGTTTAAAATCCCTTATAATCTTTTGCACTTTTAGATAATGATTGATACTGAACCAACGGGAAAAAAATGTTCCAAAAGTCTCAGAATCCCTGTCATCACCATAGGTTAAAACCTCGTGGCCATCCCGCTCAAGAAGCTCTTTCAGGCTCTTTACCACGACCTCTGCCCCACCTGCATCCCGTATGATGTCATTTACCAACAAGACTCTCATAAAAACCAACTGATATAAAAGACATATAAATTAATAATAGGCAAACATATTTGAATAGCTTTTACATTACGATGAAGGAAAAAGGATACCAGCACGGATTCTCAAAGATAAACAAAAAGGCAATGTACGATGAAAAGCAGAGAATACAGAAGGCTGGAAAGATAATAGCAGTCCTGGAGGATCATTACGACGGCAGTCTCACAGATCTAGATGTTTTGGATATAGGATGCTCGACCGGCATAATCACAAACAAACTAGCTGAGTCATTCTCGCATATAAACGGGATAGATATCGACAAAGATGCGATTGAATATGCCAGGTCCAACAAGGCAAAAAACTCGGAATTCTTTATCCAAGACTCCATGAATCTGGGATTCTTAGACAATACATTTGACGTTGTCATATGCGCCCATATTTACGAACACGTCCCGGATTCAATGAGATTGATGAAAGAGATAAGAAGAGTCCTAAAACCGGGCGGTGTCTGCTATTTCGCAGCAGGCAACAGGCTAAGCATTATAGAAGCCCATTATAGGCTTCCATTACTTTCGATTATGCCGAAACCAATGGCAAATATATACATAAAGATTCTTGGTAGGGGAGAGAGTTATTATGAGGATCACCGTACCCTTTGGGGATTAAGGAATCTTGTCGAAGAATTCAAGATAAGAGATTATACAAGACAAATAATCAAGGATCCAAAAAAGTATAATGCCACAGATATGATTAAGCCGGGATCATTGAAACACAAGATCTCAACGATAATGATTGATTTGGCATATGGATTATGTCCAACATACATCTGGCTACTGGAAAAGGATTAGGCTTCATTTGGAAGATTATCATTTAAAAACC
>CAYREE010000122.1:1500-6846 GCA_964423225.1 uncultured archaeon
GTTCTATCGAGCTTTGCTTTATCTTGTATATCTTGACATTTGTAGTGATAACACCGATCGGGGTTGGAGGATTGTCAAAGCTGCAGGTCTCTATAATCTGGGAATAACTTTCAAACTTATCAGGATTGTTATACAACCATCTTGCATCGCATCGATTGGACATTGCCGTATGTCGCCCACTAACTATTTCCGTACTTTCAACATCATTCATAGAAAAAAAGGGTAGATGAAGATTATGATCATTGATAATAACGATATAGATGTTCTGATAGTCTTTAATATATCTTGCATATTCTTCCTCAGGCATTGCAGGAAGCCTGTCGAATATCACGTTTTTTCCGAAATAAAAATATAGTGTTGGACCAAAGTTCTCTGAGCCATATTTGTCTGCAAAGATCGCCAAATCATTTTCATCGAATTTTTCTGCAAGGTCTTTTTCGAATTGCATTATACCATTGTATTCAGCATGGGTCATAATTGCTGCAGACTTCATTATTGTTACAAGAAGCATGAAACTCACAATTGCTGAAAGGATACGCTTGGATTTGATTAGACTGCCTTGGGCAAATATGGAAAATAGCATGATGACCAGGGGTATGACCACTCCCCAGTATCTTCGCATAGCCCAGGGAATCCACATAGCAACCATTGGACGATAAAGAAAACCAATGCCAGGAAGGATCAGGATAATAATCCAAAAGATAAATCTCCTCAACTGCCTTGATTCCTTAAATATGTTCAATGTACCCAGCAAACCCATCAAAACGAGACCTACCGGATTAAAGATGCTGTACAAGTAGTAAAAGATGAAGATTTGCTCATTGAATTTTTTCCCATGAGATGTAATATCTACAGTACGTTCAAGGACTCTGTTAGATGCAAATTTTGCAAGCTTGGAGGTGTTATCCATTATCTGTTCATTATATGTCAACTTCAAGTGGACAACGAATATTAAAAGAACTAATACAAGTACTGATGCAATTGAAGCAAACCTTAGACGCTTAAGGATAACATGATAAAGGAATGCGAGTATATAGACCATTACATATGCAATCCCTTCGGATCGGGTTACTAGAAGAAGTGATATCGGCAATCCTGCATAAAGACAATTATCGAGCCTATTTGATTGTATTCCTTTCAAGAACTGGTATACTCCACTCCACAACAGAAAGAACAATAAGTTCTCTCCCCACGTCGACCTAGAAAAATACAATGTATAATAGTTCAATGTGAAAAAAATCACGAAAAAAATCCCCGACCGCTCACTCTTAATCTTTTTCAGGATGAAAAAGACGGTCATAATCCCAACGAAATGAAGTATCGAATTACCAAGTGCAAAACCAGTTAATGAAAAGTACTTGAAGAACATGGATAGATAGACCGGATAAAGTGGGCTGATGCCATGCACCAGCCGCCCATTCTTCTCCAACACACCACTGAATGTTTTCGCAAATCGATCCTTGATGAAATGTGTCTCATGCTCAACAAGATATGCCCCAATCTGCGCATACATTCCAGGATCATATCCATGGATAATCCAACGCTCATGAAAGAAAAGGATGTTCAATAAGCAAAGCAACAATACTATAAGAGAGACATAATAGCTAGTCTTATTCCTCTTAAAATCGAGTGATAAAGAAAACTTATTTTTTATCAGAATGTAGGTTATGTAAAGAAGTGTTACAAGTACAATCAAGGGCAATAATGTCATGAACAAACTGTATTTATCATAGACAAGCAGTGAAAAACCGACAACCAGGATTAATGAGATGATGAACCCTAGACGAGTGATTAATGTTTCAAGAAAATCCTCTTCAATCTCAGACAAGGCGCTTATATATCCTCTCATACTTTTTTCCCATCTCCACGATGTTGAATTCATGCACTACTTTATTTCTATTATATTTGCCCATCTCGTTTCTTAAATCACTATCCTCCCCCAGTTTTATTATGTTTTTGACAAATTCTGAGACCTTGTCCATCTCACATAAGAATCCTCCCTTGCATTCATCCACTAACTCGGGATATGACGAGTAATCTGTTACGACGACAGGTTTCTCACACGCCATCGCCTCGCATACAGATGAGCCGAAACCCTCAAGCCTTGATGGAGAAACGAAGATGTCGCACAGATTATATGCATCCACAAGCTCGTCCATCGTAAGCCGTCCCAATGGAATCGTGTTCTTGCCCAGCTCGCTTGAGCCGGTCCTTAGACCAGAGTTATAGAAGAGGACATATCGATCATCGAGTTCTTTCATTATCTTTGGTATCATATCCGCTCCCTTCCTAAGTGTAAGATTCCCAATGAACAACAGCTTGATCTTATCGGCATACTCTTCCTCGATTGTAGGTTTCTTTGGTTTGAATAAATCGACATCAACACCCCAATGAATAGCTTCAACATTGTCAAAGTCAAAGACTCTTTTAATCTCGTCTTTAGTATGCTCGCTGACAGTGACAATAAGATCGGAAACATCAAGAGTCTTTCGAGTATTCCTGTAAAGCATCTTATGAAAAGCCTTCTGGAATACCGATGTCTTGTTCTGATATAATGGATCGAATACTAGATGATGCGCTACATTCACCAGGGGGATGTCCCTTTTAAACTTGAAACCGATCTCGACATTACTGTGGATGATGTCTGGATCATCCTTAAAAGCCTGACTTGATGGCAATATATCAGGGATAAACTCGTACCATTTGCTATAGTACTGTAGCCGATTTGGAGTATCAACGACTTTAGCTAGCCTTTCGAAATATGTCTGGTTTCCCGACCGGGTTTCAAGAAGGGGGTATACGACATTCATTCCAATCAACTCTCTTTCCTCACCACTGCCTCTATTGAGAATTCCCCGGAAGGAAAACTATCTTCAACTGATGTTGAGTATCCATCTGAACATTCTTTAACATAGATTATTTGATGATCGTTTAATTCCTCTTCTATCATTCTGCGTATCCCAAGAGTGTCAGGAGGATCATGATCATCAGGCATGAAATAGTATCGGTGGTTTGGATTCATTCTTGATGGCAATTCCTTCTTTTGTTCATAAAGATCGCGGTGGGGGACATATATAATTAGATAACCCCCTTTCTTCAGTACATTCCACCACCTTTGAATACCTGCTTTAGGATCGTTAAGATGCTCGAGCGTATGGCTGGAATACACGAAGTCAAACGATTCATTGTCTATCCCATCAAGGATCTGAGCATCACCATGCTCAAAGTCAAAGCCAACCGCATTGCCGCAAACCAAATCCCCCCCAAAACCTATGTCCAGTCCTTTGCCAACACAATACTTCTCAAAGAATCCTTCCTGTTCCCTCCTCTTTCGCGCCTTACTTGTCTCTCCTTTACCACTAGGACGTCCAAACAACAGGTATTTTTTTCCAATGAGGGGATAATAGATTTTTTTTACTAAATCCAAGAATGGCTCGGGAGTGAGTCTGATGATGTTCTTTAACAAATTACCCACCCCCAAGTTTATTGAATAATCCATTGAATCTCTCTGTAACAACCTTCCAGGAGAACACGTTATTAATCCTGTCTGAACCGTTTTCTACCAGGTTATTACTTAACTCCTCTTCAGACAGTATCCTCACAATCTTATCAGCGATATCATCTGGATTGCCAGATTTGGCTAGCAATCCTGTGGACTCATCATCGATTATATCTGTTATTCCGCCCAACCTGCTACCAACTACAGGAGTACCACACGCCATTGCCTCCAATAATACAACTCCCAAGCCTTCAGTATCTCCTCTGGAATCGATTATTGATGGCAGGACAAATACATCTGCAAAAGAGTAGTATGCTGGAAGCTGTTGGTTGGACACACTCCCCGCAAATGATACTGAATCAGATATCCCAAGATCAGAGACCTTCTGTTCAAGCAATGATTTCTGTGGTCCGTCACCGACTATAACAAGATGCGTATCCGGAATCTTTTTGATAACTTTGGGTAGCGCATCAATGAGATGTTTTATCCCTTTTTTCTCGGCAAGCCTTCCAACACTTAGCACGATCCTACCCGGGAACATCTCTTTTAAATCAGCAGTCTTTTTTTCGGATAACTGCTTGAATACGTCGGTGTCAACTCCCATAGGGATAACTTCGAGCTTGTCTTTGATATCTGCTATCTTTCTTACTGCTTCGCCAGTAGCCCTACTGTTTACGGTACAATAATCACATGAATTTAAGACCATGGCAGCAATCATCCTTAAAATTCGATTTTTCAACGGGAATACATCACCGGCATGAACAGACACAACAAGCTTTTTACCAAAAATCTTTTTAACGAACATACCAGCAAAACCAGCAGGGATAATCCAATGAGCATGGATTATCTTGACATCTTTATTTGATGCCATGCGAATCGACTTCAATAACTGGCTTAGGACAAGGAAGGGTATCTGAATCACTAAAAGCTTGTTCTTGCGGATATTCTCCAATATCCCCCCACCATAACACAGACTCTGCGTGCTTTTCGGATAGAAGTAGGTGAATAGCTCGACGTCCATCCCCTCCGAAGCTATACTTATCTTGCCTTCTCCAGAATCTGGAGTGAGTACAAACACCTTATTATCCTTTGCCAATCGTTTGGATAATTCGTATACGAATCCTGGTATCGTGTCTCCCATCCATCTTGGAAAAGTCGTCGTCAAAACAAGGATACCCATACTAAAGCATCAGATTCAAACTAATTAAAATCACTTTTTATAAGGCATCAAATCCTTCTTCAACCTGAATAAGATCTCCTCTTCAAGCTGACGCTGCCTGTCAAGCATATCCGCAATTAGAGCCAGGAAAATTAATAGAAAACCAAGGATGACGGCCAGAAGGCTCAAATCGATTATTGTCCTATAGGGTGTTATCAGATTTGTTAGCAACCATCTTAAACCCATTGTAAACAATCCCAGGCCACCCATCGAAAAGATTAATAATCCTATTGTTCCAAAGAATCGGAGGGGCTTATAGTCGCGGATGCTGCGTGTGATAATCACCATCGCCTTGAAACCATATGAGAATACATTCGTCACGACTCTTGACTTGCCACTTCTGCGCAGTTTAACCTTTATCGGTATCTCAATTATCCGGACTGATCGTATACATGCAAGCTCAATGAATACTTCATGAGTGTAAGTATATCTCCCAAAAAGAGTTAGTCGTAAAGCGGTGTCCCGATTAAATGACCTGAAACCACATTGAGTATCTGTGAAATCATGGTCTGAGAGTAGGTTAATGACTTGAGTGAATAGCTTGTTTCCGAACTTCTTGATAAAAGGCATGTCTGGTTCAAACTCCTTTTTAGCAAACCTTGTCCCAGTAACAAAGTCAGCTTCCCCG
>CAYREE010000123.1:0-6818 GCA_964423225.1 uncultured archaeon
AAGGGAATGTGAATTATCTCTTCATATAGTTTATGATGCATGAAACCTCCGTGTTCATTGAATTCCTCTCCATGATCTGAAGTGAAGATGACTATCGTCTTTTCAGATAATCCATCTCCTTGAACCTTATCGAGTATATTACTTAGTACATCATCTGTCTGCAAGATCTCTCCATCATACAGGTTCTTCAAATGTTCTATATCCCTGGGATTTGACTTATTCAACCCCGTCCAAAATGCCCGCCTGACCTTATCGAAATTTTTATTTTTCTCCGACCCGATAACTTGTAGAAACTCACCCTCATTCTTTATTAGTCTTCCAGAATAATCTGGGTCCACAAAAATATTGAATTTATTCACGGGTACATAGGGATCATGCGGCAGGTATGTGTGAAGGAAAAGGAAGAACTTATTATCCCTGTTTTCATCAATCCATTTACCGATCCCGTTAACTTCTCTCCAGGTGAGGCCGGACTCCCCGTATACTTCAAATCCACGGTTGAAACCCAGGGAACCTGCAATATTCGCACCACCTGTGAATGCAGCGGTACGATAACCATTGTCTGCTAGTACTTCAGCAACTGTTTTTATCTTTTCATCTAGTGTATCCCCCTTCTTCTGATTAAAATTCTCTACCTGGTGGATTGATGGGTATGTTGAGGTCATTAAAGTCATATGGGAGGGTGCAGTCCATGGAGATTGACTGAACGCATTGGCAAAGAATTCGTCTAATCGAGGCGTAGTCTTCCTAGGATAACCATAAGCATAGAGATGATCTGCCCGTAGAGTATCAACGGAAATCAAGACTACGTTGCAATCTACACAATCATATCCTTTTTTATTGACAATATGAAGATTTTCAGATAGGAATAAGGCTACGAAAAACAATAATACGGTCACCAATAATGGCAGGATAATATTTGCGTTTCTCATAATCTAAATAGTATATTATATTCATTATTTAGAAAGTATTTCTCTCGTCTCTTTCTTGTATTCTTCCACATTTGGCTGGTCGAACGTATTCACACCCATCAGGCTCCCAAGATATATCATCTCCAACATCTTAAATTGTAATAATTGTCCGATAGAGGCCTCGCTTTTATCAGGGAGTTCTATTTCGGAATACGGTCGTTTGCCTTTTTTAAACGCGATCTGAGTCCCTTCTAGTATAGCATCCATTAGTTCCGACATCTGTCTACCTTGTATGTTCTCAACAAACAGTTCATATGCATTATATGACGGGATTCGCATATTTGATTTGTTATTTCTTACCCGTACAAATGTGGTATACTTATCCCTTGGACCACCTAGATATAGTTGGGCCATACTATGCAGGTCGACTGATCCTATCGATACTGTCGGTGTGATACCTGCATAAATTTTTTTAGAATGATTCTTATCCCATTGTTTACCGATGCTTTCACCCATTAGCTGTCTATACCATTTTCCAATTGATTCAAGATCTGTTGAAAAAAGAAATAGATCGTTTATATTCTTTCCCTTCTTGTTTTGCAGGTATGTTATTATTGCAGAGATTGCTGCAGGATTTTTCATTACATCAGTCTGGACGCATTTTTTTACCATCTTGGCGGCTGCGTCTCTTAGCTTCATGATGTCAAGACCGATAATGGAAAGAGGTAACAAACCAACAGGAGAAAATACTGAAAATCTACCCCCGACTTTTTTCGGGATCTCAAGAAGTGAATAATCCTCTTTTACCGCATAATCCCATAGTTTAGAGCCTTTATCTGTTGTTGCGATAACATACTTGTTATACCCTGATTTTTTATGTTTTTTCAATAGTTTCACAAAGCATTCGAACAATGATATAGTCTCTGTTGTCCTTCCAGACTTTGTGACTACATTAACAAGTATATTATTTCCAGCCTTCAGGATATTATCGCATATTTTTAGTAGATCACTTGTTTTATCTGCATCGACAGTATCAGCAAAATAAACCTTGACTTTAGGCTCCAGATCATTGTATAGGCGTCCCTTGACAGCCTCTTGTATTGAGATCGTGCCTAGATTAGAACCCCCAATACCAATAACGATAATGGCTTTAGGATTATATTTTTTCTTTTGCCTTGAAACACTCAATACAGACTTCAATAATCCATCATCAAAAGGTAGGTTGACTGAAGCATAATCCGTATCATATCCCTCTTTGAGCACTGATCGAACCCTTTCTATCTCGGGGATGATACGAGTACCTGCCATAGCTATCGCTTTCTCAGATAACAGGCAAGTATCTTTGTAATTAAACTTCATTTAAACCACCAATATTTATTTCAATGACGCGTATTCCGGAACGACATCCGCTGTGAAGCTTTCCATTCCCTCATAGGTCTTGAAATGCTTAAGCATATCCTGTATGACTCCGAATGGAAGAGTTGATATCTCAGCCCCGACTAAAGCAGCTTCTCGAACCTGTCTTGCATTCCTTAATGATGCTGCGATAACCTCTGTTGAGTATCCATAATGCCTGAGAATCGCCACACATTGTGCGACAAGATCTATCCCTGAAACAATACCATTGTCTTCCAGAACATTATCATCCTTGTCTAACCCATCCATTGGATAATATGCTGTCTTATCAAATTTCATGCCAGACTCACTCCGGATATAATCGTCAATACGACCTGCAAAGGGACTTACATAGGAAGCACCAGCTTTTGCCGCTAAGAGAGCCTGTTCTGGCGTGAATATGAGGGTGCAGTTAACGGGAATATTGGATTTTGTTAGTTTCCTAATGACTTTGATTCCGTCAAAATGCGTTTCATCACTGTCTTTAAATGCTGGATTGACAGGTACTTTGATATTAACGTTCTTTGCAACAGGATTAAACAGCTGGTATAGCTTTTTACCCTCTTTGATCATCCCATCCGCATCTGATTCTGTTACTTCCAGACTTACAGGAGTACCTTCCGCAACAGTTAATATGTCTGATATATAGGATTTTAAGTCTAGTTTCTGACCCGATTCGACCCGCTTATCAACTGCTTTTTTCATTAAAGAAGGATTGGTTGTAACCCCATCTGAAACACCCCAATCATAGAATTGCTTAATCTCATCCAAGTCTGCACTATCAATGAATATCTTCATCTTAAACATCACCTCAAAATAAAAACGTCACTTAATGTGAGTAACCATATTATTATAAGAATTAATATAAACCTTATCTCCCTATAAGATCCACACCAGTAATCATGCTAGTATTATAATCTAGGGCTCTAAGGTCATCAACATCAAGGTTATGAACATTTGTAAGACCTGCAAGCTGAGTCAGCATCTTAAGCTCTTTTACAGTGACACTCATGAAATTCACGAATTTATCTTCTGCATCAACCAGGAATTTCTTTCGTAATTCAGTATCCTGAGTCGTTATGCCTACAGGACATTTACCGGTATGGCACTGCCTGCACATGATACAACCAACACTTATCATTGCAGCAGAGGTTATCTGAACAGCATCAGCTCCGAGGGCGAGTGCTTTAGCTATATCTGCCCCGTCCTTTATCCCTGCACTGACTATCAGATCCACCTCGTTTCTCACCTTCATCTCTACAAGTGCTTTATGAGCCTGGACCACGGCTGCGATCGTTGGTATGCCAGCATGTTCTATGCCAATATCTGGGGCGGCGCCTGTCCCACCCTGCGTACCATCGACTGCTACGGCATCAGCACCAGCTTTAGCAGCTATCTTGACGTCGGAACCCACCCTTCCAGGACTAAACTTTACTATAATAGGGATTTTCCAGTCAGTGATCTCTCTAAGCTGGTTTATCTTAAATGAAAGGTCCTCTGGACCCACAATATCCATATGCCTTGCAGGGCTCAGGGCATCGGTTCCCTCAGGAATACCCCGTATCTTAGAGACATCCGCGTTCACTTTCTCACCCATCAGATGCCCACCCATCCCGGGTTTCGCGCCTTGACCAATCTTTATTTCAATTGCATCAGCACGGTTTAAGTATTTTGATGAGACACCGAATCTTCCAGAAGCATATTGAACTATAAGCTTACTCGCGTATTTCCTTTCTTCAGGCAACATGCCACCTTCCCCAGTATTCACGGGTATCCCCAATCTACTACACCCTTTAGCAAAAGCAATCTTTGCCTCTTTGCTTAAAGCTCCATAACTCATTGCTCCAATGATTATCGGCGAATCCATTTCCAATGGCCTTTCAGTAAACCTTCCGCCAATATTGGTCTTGGTCTCGCATGGCTCTCGATAATTATCGATTGGAGGCCTTGATATCTGTGCTGGAAGTATGACAAGATCATCGAAATGAGGGAGATTACGCCTTGACCCCATTCCTTTCACAATGTATTTTCCTGTCTCTGCCTTCTGTTTTATCGCGTTTATCGCTTGCTTATCCCATGAAATCATTTTTAATTACCGTAAAATGGCCGGTCTTTTTTCGGTGTTATCTTCCTGAAAGAATCAGGATCGACCTTTAAATCGTATTTTCTGAATAATTCTTCTAGTTCTTTCCAGTCTACATCGTCAATTTCCGCTACGGCTGTATTCTTCCCTAAGCTTTTTACATTTCCTGCGAAGAGTATTTTCCCGCCGATTATTGACTCTCCCGCGCTTTCTCCCAGGTTGCCGAGCACTATTATCTTTCCGCCCATAAGGTATAGTCCGGTCATGAAACCTGTGTTTCCTCCAACCAGGATTGTGCCACCCTTCATTATCTGTCCTGTACGCGAGTTGCTATCTTCCTTGATGTATAGTGTGCCCCCATACATTCCCTGGCCTGCACCGTCTCCACCGTTTTTTGTTATTATGAATTCTCCGCTAGTCATGTTGTCTGCAGGGTACCAGCCGCATCTACCATCGACCTTCATCTGCACTTCGTCTATCATTGTTCCAGCATAATATCCGAGGTCGCCTACAATCTCTAGTTTCACTTTTCCGGTTAGTCCGGCTGCGATATAGTTTACCGAATGAGGATTGATGATTTTTAATTTCTTATTTTTCTTGACTTCTTTTTTTATAAGCTTGTTTGCCTGCCTAGTATCAAGCCCTGTTAAGTCTAGAGTCTTTACCGTCATTTTTTCACCTTGAATACCCTGCATTCACCTTCACTCAATACGTTGAACGGACCATCAGAGGATACTGATTCTAATGCTATTTTTTCAGAAGCGCAGGCAAGCATATCTTTTGTCTCGTATATTATCCCTGGCCTTAATGCCAGCTTATCCTTTACAATACCTAATTCGTTTTGAGTAGCGATTATGTAGGTGAATGGACCATCCATATCATTTACCGATTGTTCAAGGGCTTCCTCAAGCTGGTAGCCCTCGTTCAGTTTGTCTGCGATGTAATGGACGATGACTTCAGTATCGTTGTGGGTTGCGAATCCATGCCCTTTTTCTTCAAGCTCCTCACGAAGCTTCATCACATTTGTTATCTGTCCATTGTGGACAACAGTGATGTCGGGGTATACAGAACTTTGGAATGGATGGGCATGGTATCTATCAACACAGCTTTCTGTACTGAACCTTGTATGTCCTAATCCATGAGATCCTGTTTTTTTGCTTATCTGGAATCTTTCGTCTATCTCTCTAACTTCTCCTATGTCCTTTATCATCTCGAATTTTCCGCCGCCAAGCACACTCACTCCTTCTACTGAGTTTAGATTGTCTATTATCTTTTTAACGTGATCATGTGAGCTTGCAAATACTGTGTAGCGTCGAACTTCCTTAGAGAGTTCCTCTTGTTTTTTTATTTCTGCAGTGATTGCAGAGTATATCTCATCAGTCTTGGCAAGGGCTTCTATTGTTATCAGGTATTCATTCTCGTCTAGTTGGACTCCCCCGTATATTGCGTAGCCTGCGCTGTCAATACCCCTATGTTGTAGGGTATCAGTCATATCGACTAGTTTTTTTCCTATGCCATTAGGCTCCTTGAATGCTGCTCCAACAATACCACACATCTTAATATAAAAAAAAATGTTTCTATTCTAAAACAATTGAGTACAATAATAAAAATAAATGGTTTATAATGTAAAGAAAAAAGATTAAATTGGTGTATAATAAAAATTAGTTCGTTGGTGACGTCTTCATCTGAACTAAGACTATAAGTGTCACCAACAAGCCATAACCAATAAGGACGAGGTATAAAGGAACAAAAGTACCTACCAAAATTATAAGACCCACGACCAACGACAATATACCAGTAGAAAGAAGAATAGCCTCGATAATCGTCCGAAGAAGGGCCTTCTTCGCCTCATAGGCAGTCTTTACCGCTTCCTGACGAAGCTCCTCAAGCTTCTTCTCAGTATCCTCTTTGATATCATCTATCCTTTCTTCTACCTTTGCCTTCTGTTTAACATATCCATGGGCTAGATCACCGAAAGAATCTATCATCTTGAAGATACCCCCAAACGGAATATCTCCAAGACCTAGACTAGAATCCTTCTTCTTTTTCGCCATCACTTCCTCCTTTTGACCAGGCCAACTGCAATAGCTCCAATGATCGTCCCTATTGCTGCTGCTGCCAAGGCTGCACTTTCAGGATCCTTCTTAATCTTTGCCCTGATCGTCTTCTCAGCATCTCTTAGTCTTGCCTTAACTTTCTTCTCATATACTGCTCTTTCCTTCTTCCAATCCTTTCCAGAAGCCTCTACAAGAACGCGATAATTATCAATAAGCTTGGCTTCCATTTCCTTAAGCTTTGCCCTAATCAATTCTTCCTGCGCTTTTGTGGATTTGACTGCCGTCTTGATCTTCTTCTTAACAGTCTTTTTCACAGCCTTCTTCTTAACAGTCTTTTTCACAGCCTTCTTCTTAACAGTCTTTTTCACAGCC
>CAYREE010000124.1:0-6776 GCA_964423225.1 uncultured archaeon
GAGTCGTATTCCATCCGTATCTCTTAGGATCAAGCGCTCCTAATTGGATACCTGATATAAAAGGCATGTTCCATGGATTAAGCATATCAAGTACAAGGGAGGCTTTAGCCAGAGCTGTAATGGAAGGCGTGTCATTAGAAACCCGGCAGATACTGGAAGTATTCCAGGAATTAAAAATCCCGATCAAAGAAGTGCGTTTAACCGGAGGATATTCCAAAGTCGACTTATGGAATCAGATACAAGCAGATATATATGATAAACCCGTGAAAACACTAGATAATATTGAGGCCACATTATTAGGGGCTGCAATTCTCGCAATGACTGGGAACGGAACATTTAAGACTGTTAAAAAGGCTTCTGAAACAATGGTTAAAGTCAACAAGTTGTATAAACCCAAGAAGAACAATGTGAAAGCATATAATCATGTATACAAACGCTTTTGCAATATGATTTAACCTAATAATTCTTATAATTCTACTATCATGGGTCAGAAAAAGAAAAGGCGGAGACCTCCTAAAAAAACCGGACCTACTCCAGTACCTATTCCAACGCTCGTAGAAGACGATCTTGTTGAAATAGCCCGTAGATTCGGATCTGAAAAACTAAAACAAGGATTACGAGACCCAAAAAGATTCGCTAACCTGACTGCAGGCATGACATTAAAGAGCGGGAATACCTCATCATTTGTTAGAAAAAAAGGAAGACAAGTCCTAGGCCGGCAGATAGCTAAAATAGCTGAAGCGGCAAAAGAGAGGGGAATGATCGAGGAAAAACCAGTACCCTTAGAAGAACAACCTAGACAACAACTCAAGCCTGACAGTAAAAGATCAAGAACAGGAAGCCCTGCAAGGCCGGTAAGACCTGAAATGATATTCCCTCTTGCTGGTGGGATGACTGTTCAGGCTGCAAAGCCTGGAACACAAGATTTGAAAGCTGTTCTAGACGCTATGGCACCCCAACGTTCTAGTCCACTAGATCATTTAATTGGTGGAATACCACTTGGAGGTGCAGCCCAACGTTCTCCAACAGAAGTATTGAGACAAATGGTTGGAAGTGAATTTCCTTCAGCGCCAACTGAAAGAACAGCTTTTCCGCCAGACGAGGCTATTCGAAGACCCCAAGACTTTAAGGATATGCCTGAACCTGAACGAGTGGTATGTTTCAACCAATTCATATCCGGCCGACTTACACCGGGACGGGATTTTTTATCGATGTTCGACGACCAGCAAAGGGCGATAGCTTTATCAGATGATTTTCTAGCATTAACCCATCTTTCCGGATTATCCCGTTCAAGATTCACTAGGCTACCCTATTTCATTCTTGCTGTTGATCCAATGTTTTTAGATAAATTCAGAAGTCCTGATGAAGTCATGGCAAATAAAGACTATTGGGATCATGATCGGGATCTAGACGCCATCATGGCATCTCAAGAATTTGATCCTGGTTATCTGGAACATATGACGATCCCTGACACTTCTGGCGGATTCAATAAGATGCCACAATTATTAAAGACCGAATATGTCAGGATGCTAAGAGATGATCCCGAATTGGCCAAAGAACTAACAGCAATGGGTTTCTACTATCAGACTGAACAACTCAGATTAAAAGCCCAAGAATTACGGGGTGTAGACGATCAGACGATCGTAGGACAAAGAAATGAACTTGTTGACTATACTTTGCGTAGGACAAATCGTCTTGTTCAAGATTATATGGGTAAATCGCTTGGAATGCAGCCTGGATGCCCTTATGCTCTTGCAAGGGTCGGAGATGCAACAGCAGATGTTGACGTAATGATGGTTTATAATGATGATGGACCAGCAAATTTTCTCATACCAGATCTACCCGCAGTTTTTGGACAAGTCGTATCAAACCGAGAATACTTTAATCTAATGAATATAAGATCTGATAGTTGCGCTCAAGGACACGCACTGCTTTTCACAAGCATGGCGTTAAACTCGATTGGAATGGACTTTGATCCAATAACCCGTTTACCACCCGTCGACTCATGCCAGTCAATGTCTATCGGTGATATCCAATCAAATGCTGCATTATTTGCAAAACATGGGGGACAGCTTGCCGCAACCCCACAAGCATATGAGGAATTTATGGAGACTGGACCAAGATCCGGCCACTTATACAACTATCAGACACTTGTTGAAACCAATTTGCTCAGACCTTCAACTCTAATAACCGGTGAACAGCACGTTTTAGATAGGTTATCTAGGATAGCCCAGGAAAAGCTTTTTGGAGAACATCGATTGGATTACGTTGCTAGAAAACTTATTGAAACCTGGACTCGAGCTGATGAACACGAAGAATCACGACATTATTATGCTGAACGTGGGCAAGAACCAACTCAATCACAGGTTATAATGACTTACCTGGGTTCTGTAGGTATGGGGCTTGTCGAACCATCTGATAGGGAGATAATAGATGTGAAAAAGAGATCAGGTGGATTAGTGACGATAAAAGGTATTGAAAATACTTGTCGAGTGTATTTGAAGATGGGTCCGGAAATGAGCAGGCAAGATGTATTGGAAGCGGCAGAGAAAGAAAAACTCATTACAAATGGAGCGGCAGTAAGGCTTATGAGTGCCTCTAAATTATATGATGATGTGCGCAGGACCGTTGATAATCGTGTTTATGGTTATACTGAGGGTGTTGCAGACCATTATGAAGTGCCATTGAATATCATTGATACGGTCGCAAGTGACATGTCCCATCATGATAAATACGCTGGTGTTGATGCACAAGGGCTCCGCAAGAGATTATTGGATTGTAAGAACGATACTGAAACAGAGCTCGCCCGCCTAACCGACAAACTAGATGAAGAGGTTGGTTTCACCGAAAGATTGTTTAAACTCAATAGAAATGGTATGGCTGACGAGGTTTTGAAAACCCGCCTAGGAGATATGACTGACATGCTTGATGTTATGGGTCAGTTATTTGCGCATGGACAGACCGGTGATTTTCCATCGAAGAGGGTTGCATGGAAGGCGTTCACAACCTTTAGGACGATGGTCGTGCGTTCAGTAGAAGCATTAGACCGTCCTGAACAAGGTACTGTCGAGTTTAATATCGGTGAAGATCATTTACGGGCTACACCCACATCGATTGCGGGACGTCTTGGAAGAGCAACAGAATTCGGGTGTAAGACTTTAGCTGATCCAGCGTGGATACATATTGGCGAAAGTTCTCAGCCTACAGAAGGAAAAATAATTATGAATTCACCACCCAAGAATGTCTATCCAGTAGTCAAAGTATTAAAACCACTCCTTGACGAAGGTTTAATACAAAACATGAAATTTGCACATAATCCTGAACTACATGGTTATGCTACTTCAGTTATCTGTTTATACTGTGATGAGGCAGATAAGGCCCGGGTTGGAAAAAGGCTTAAGGAATTGATGGAACCTTATCTTGGAGGGAAAGTAGAAGGTAATGGAGAAAATGATTTCTGGTCGTATAAGACAAATCAACATACTTTAGATGAGGCAACCTTATTCGATTGGTGTGGTAGGATTAATTCACCGTCAGCAAGCACATGGGGGATACAGCGTGATGATTTGCCTGGGGAAGGATCTCAAGAATCATTTCTTGCGACACTACGGTCAGATTCATTTAGACAGTCAACTTCTCTTACAGGCCATCAATTAGTAGTCTTAGATAATATGTTGGCCCAGCCACCAAATCTTCCCGAACCGGAAAGAGCTATTGTTAACCAATTTTATTTACGTTCCGCTTTAAGGGGTACTTTATCGTCTATAGGTACTTTGATGAATATGTCTCTGAGGATGCCTATAAATGGTGAACAAGAAGACGAACTTATATAATATAATATATTCTTATATTCTATAAATTTTTTTTATATCTTATAAGTGATGTTTTTTACAATTTATTACCCGATATGATGAGAAAAACCATACTTCTAATTGTAATTATCCTTTTGAACACTTCTAATGCATTTGCAAGAGATTCAGGAAGAGGGGAGTCTACGACAACACTGCAACGGACAGTATCAACGACTAATTATATAAGATCATCGACCACAATACCAAGGATCACTAGTACATCAACTACAATCCCTAGGACTACTAGTACGTCGACCACATCTATTACAACTTCAACAACACAAAGAACAAGTACGACACATGCAAGGATTGTATCAACAACTAATACTCTAAGACACTCGACAACAACTACAACCCTCAGAATAAAGAAGTTATTCACAAGAGCATCAACCACAACAATTAAAACAACTATTCCATCTTCCACTTCATCGACAACTTCAACACTCCAAAGAAAACAATATATTCAATCCCAGAAGAAGACAACAACAACGATAACAAAGAAAACACCCCGGGAACACAAGGAAAAAATTTCAAAACATTATAAATCAATGGGTCAAGACATAGTATTGATAGATGTGGAAGACCGTGGATCGGATAAGGTCGTGAAGATCAATAGGAAAAAAGATGTTAAACTGCTTGGATTATTAGACATTCAATTGGATGTTGAAACCACTATTAACTCTGATAACATGGAGATTGTGAAAGAATCCAAGCCATGGTGGTCAATACTAACCTCTGACATAATCAGCGGATGGGGCGACTCAGATAAAGACGGGATAAAAAACATAGACGACAAATGCCCTGAGACACTAAACGGATATCTCGTTGGAATGGATGGATGCCACTGCCATGACACCGACTATGGTGAAGATTATACTATCCAAGGCGGAATCTATCTCGGAGAATCATTTTTAGATCCTATTAATCCAGGCCCAAAAATCGATTATCTAGATTATTGTATTGATGAGAAAACCTTGAAGGAATATGCATGTATTGAAGATGACAAGTCTGAGATAACCTATAAATGCCCTAACATCTGCTATGAAGGAGGATGTAAAAAACTAGTGATAACCGACCTTGATTTAAAATCAAAGAGCAATGATAATGCGATAATCACTTGGAAGACGAATATTCCCGCGACATCAAAAATAATCTATCTATTGGATATGGATGATACTCCCAAAGAATCCAAGGGTCCTGGAGGCGTTTTAGAGCATGAAGTAGAATTAATGGGATTATCCACGGATACAACCTACAAGTTCAAGTTAGAAAGCTGCGCGATCCCAGAATATTGCGAATACACATTATTCCAAGACTTGATAACCTGCGGTTGCATAGTGGATGATATATGCTACCATAAAGGCGATAAAAATCCAGGGGATTACTGTCAAGAATGCGATCCATCAATATCAACTAACTCATGGATAAACTGTAACTATAATGGCATAATGCATATCTACCATGACGGCGGATCCGAAACATGGTGGAAATGGCCTACACAATACATTTCTAAAGGATGTTATGATGATGGATTTGAATCAGACACCATCCCCTTAATGATGGACTATTTCATAAAACAAAATGATGGAGAAGATCCAACAGAGGAAGGTATGGAAGGATGGTCTGTCACCGTGATATGCGAGAATGGTAAGTGGGTGCCTGGTTCTCAGATGATGACTGTCCCAGAACTATCGGAGATGCCACATTTACCAGACCTATGATTCATAAATAAAAAATGAGTGTTGACTTGACTAAAGGCGGGATTTTAAAGACGATATACAAGACGTCAGCCCCACTATTCATCGCCCATATACTACAGACTACTCTAAGTATAGTAGATGCATTATTCGTCGGGCAATTAGGAGCCAATGAGCTTGCAGCCATCGGATTAGGCTGGCTTATAATAATGCTCATAATGCTTATTGGGGGAAGCATTGGGGCAGGATTGACCTCGGTTGTCTCCAGACTGATTGGTGCAAAAGAATACGATAAGGCAAAGAATGCATGTGAGAACGGGATTATTTCAACACTCTTCATCTGTGTGTTCCTTACCATATTCTGCTATCTGATAGCACCTCCACTGATAGAATTCATGGGTGGACAGGGTATTGTCAAGGTGAGGGCCCTGGAATACATTAATATCATCATATTCTTCTTGACTTTCAAAGTGTTGTCATTGGTTGCAAATAGTATTGTTGCTGCAGAAGGCGAGATGGTTGTGTCCATGAAGTGGGGTGCGATAACAAACATATTGAATATGATACTCACTCCAATATTCATTTTTTCATTCGGGCTTGGGATACGAGGTGCTGCAATAGCTACAGTCATCTCCCAGATTGCAGGCTTATTATATCTGTTCCATCATCTTTTCAAGGGGAAATCATGGATTCGGATCGACTTTATTAATTTCAGGTTCAACAAGGATTTGATACATCAAATCTATTCTATTGCACTCCCCGTGTCACTGTCTAATGTTTTCATGACTTTCTCAGCGATAATTAGCACTTCAATAGTCGGAATGTTTGGAGCCTACGCTATTGCTGCATTGACGATAGGTATAAGGATCTATAGTCTGGGTGTAATAGCCGGCTATGCGATATCAAGTGCTGTTATCAGTATTGTTGGACAATGCATTGGAGCAGGCAAGTATCTCCGAGCCCGCAAGATCGCCCTAACTGGAGGACTAATAACTTCAGGAATAATGAGTATAATGGCGGTATTGCTATACTTATTCTCATCGCATATATCATTATCATTCAATGATAATCCCTTCGTAGTATCCTATGCTGTTACATTCTTAACTATTGTACCTGTTGGATTCCCATTATTAGGCATCGCATTCTGCCTTGGTGCAACAGTACTTGCAGCAGGAAAAGGAAAACAAATACTCATATTAAAAATATGTAAGAATGGGATTCCACTCAT
>CAYREE010000125.1:0-2653 GCA_964423225.1 uncultured archaeon
CCGGGGATTTTAAGACAGTATTATTTGTTGGAAGGCTTGTACCCTATAAAGGCGTGGAATACCTTATTGAAGCATTTAAGGAAGTCGCTGTTAAAACAGAGTCTATCCTAGTTCTTGTTGGATCCGGTCCACTTGAAGAAGATTTAAAAAAGCAGGCTAAGGGAAAGGATAATATCCTTTTTGTTGGTGAAGTAAATGAAGATGAGTTAGTAGGCTACTATCAAGCCTGCGACCTTTTAGTACTGCCTTCTATATCTCGTGCGGAAGCATTTGGATTAGTGCTTGTTGAAGCGATGGCATGTGAAAAACCGGTTGTATCCTCAAATTTCTCTGGTATGCCCTATGTTATCGGAGAAGCGGGAATTGTTGTGCCGCCTAAAGATCCGGATGCGCTGGGCAAAGCCATGGAAAAAATACTGTCAGACGAAGATTTTTCATTGGAATTAGGCAAGAAGGCTAGGACAAGGGTTTTAAAATTATTCACACCGGAAATAGTATGTAAGAAGATTTATACAGCTTATAAGGATATCTAGATAAAAATATAGTAAAATGATTATACGTAGCAGAGCGCCGGTACGGATCAGTTTTGCAGGTGGTGGAACTGATGTATCACCCTATACAGAAGAGCATAACGGATGTGTTATCAGTGCTTCCATCAACAAATATGCGTGGGGTACTCTCCAGCTAAGGAAAGACAAGAAGATATTCATACAAGACAGCTACTCAAAACTATACAAATACGATTCATACAAGTCAATGAAATACGGTACCGAACTGGATTTATTGATAGCTGTGATAAAGAGCATGACCAATGGCGAGATAGGTTTGAACATGTTTTTGCGGGGAGATGTTCTGCCAAGAAGCGGGCTTGGATCATCTGCCTCAGCATTCGTGGCATTAATCGCATTATTCAACCACTTGAAAAAGGAGAAGCGTTTGAATGACTATGAGGTCGCTGAGCTTGCATACCACCTTGAAAGAGAAGAATTAGAGAATAAGGGAGGTAGACAAGATCAATATGCTGCCGTGTTTGGCGGATTAAATTTCATCGAATTCAAGGGAGGGGATTTTGTAAGAGTAAATCCATTAAGGCTTAAAAAAGATATCATCCTAGAGCTGGAGAAGAGTGTACTTCTTGTCTATGCAATGGACAGAAGCGTTTCAGGAGATATTATCACTGATCAAACGAAATCATATCTTGAACGTAAAAAGAATGTGGTAAATGCATTGAACAAGGCAAAGGATCTGGCAAAAGAAGCAAACTATGCTCTTCGAAAAGGCGATCTTGAAGAATTCGGCAACCTACTACATAAGGGCTGGCAGGTCAAGAAGAAGTTCAGCTCTATGATGAGCAATAGTTATATCGACAAGATATATGATCTTGCCAGAAAACACGGTGCATTGGGGGGTAAGATAACTGGTGCTGGTGGTGGAGGTCATATGTTCTTCTATTGTGAACCGAACAAAGAGCAGAATGTAGCGAAAAAACTCGAGGAGGCGGGAGCCAGGGTCGTGCCCTTCTCGTTCGACCTTGAGGGATTACAAACCTGGGAAGTTGATTAGAATGAAGCTCGGCTATGTCTGCCAGTATTTTACTACAGAGTTCAGAGGGCCTGTGACAAACCTCCTTTTTGAATTGTCAAAAAAAGTTGATGTTACGTGTTATTCCTCTGTTGGTAAACATATGCAATATCATAGTGGCGGCAGTCATACTCAATATCATGAAAAGATTAACGACTCTTTTTTATGGAGAAGATATGAGTATAGATTCAAGCTTTCAGGATTATTATTACCCACTAACCTATCTGATCTGATCGGACAGGACAAGCCTGATATTCTACAGACCGAGGAATATTATCAGCCGGCGACTCATAAGGTCCACGATTATCATCTGAAAAATAAGACGCCATTCATCATAAATCATCGGGGAGCAGATCCTAGGACCAGGACGGTAAAGGAAAAAATCTTTTTCCCTCTTGCAAACTCATGGTCTAAAAAGGCAGTGAGAGCAAGTGGAAAGGTCGTATGCCTGACTGAAAACGGTCGTGGATTATTTCTTGAGATATTCCCGTTTAAAGAGGATGATGTTGTGGTTATTCCAAATAGTATTGATCCTGTCATGTATGATAATGCAAATGGTGATGTGTTCCGTGAAGAGTTTAATATTCCGGAGGAACACCCTCTTGTAGTATGTGTTGCGCGTGTCCATGCTCAGAAGAGGATAGACTTACTTGTAGAGTCATTTCAGAAAGTGAAGGAGGAGATTGGTGATGCAGTGCTTGCAGTTGTAGGTCCATGGATGGATGATGAAAAAAAGAAGGTTGATGGATTGGTAAGGAAACTAGGTGTTGAAGACATTATTTTTACTGGACCTATAGATAATGACGAGGTAAAACACGCATATGGTGCGTCTGATATTGTCTGCTTATCCAGTGAATATGAGCCATTTGGATATTGTCTTCTAGAAGCAATGTGTCAGGAAAAGCCGCTTGTCGCATATGATGTTGGTGGTATACCCGAGATAATCGAGGATAAAAAGAGTGGTTACCATCCTAGTTTTGGGGATACTGATGCATTTGCATCGTCGGTCATTGACATTCTATCAGATCCAAAGAAGGCTTCTAGGATGGGTAAGCGTGGGAGAAAGATTATT
>CAYREE010000125.1:2663-6280 GCA_964423225.1 uncultured archaeon
CCGCAACCGAGGAAGGCCGCCCACGTCACGGCGCTCGTGATGAAAAACTCTAAAAAACTTATCAGGATATATAATGAATTAACTGGTTGATGGTTTTTCAACCATATCCTCGTTCTTGACTAGATAGTTGCCTATTGCAAGATAATCAAGGTGGCCGAGTTTGAAGGCTCTGATAGCATCGTATGGAGTGCATACGATTGGTTCTTCATGCATGTTGAAGCTAGTGTTGACTATTGTTGGAAATCCAGTTATCTTACGGTATTCGTCTATGATCTTATAGTAGCTTTTATTCTCGCTTTTTCTTACTAGCTGTGGTCTTGCAGTCCCGTCTACATGGACTATTGCAGGACTGGTTTCTTTGACCCAATCAGTACAGTCGAATGTTATCGTCATGAATGTTGCAGCGAATTCCCCTGAATCTAGGTTGAGATAGCTTTTTTCAGCGTATTCCCTGAGTGTTGATGGTGCGAATGGCATGAACTCAGTCCGTTTCAGCCTTTTGTTTAGCCAGTCATTCACGCTAGGATCTGTTGCTGAATATAGTATGCTTCTGTTTCCTAGTGCTCGTGGTCCATATTCCATCCGTTCGTTGAATCTGGCAACAACATATCCTTTTGCTAGTAATTCTGCGACTTGTCCTTCAATATCGTCTAGTTTCTCATATCTTAACTTATTCTTATCCAACTCTTTTCTTATCTCTTCGTTTGTATAACCTGGTCCAAGGTAAGCATCCTTTAACTTCTTTGGTTTGACTCCTTTTTCTTCAGCAAGCGCGTATAATGCGGATCCTAAACCTATGCCCACGTCTCCCATGGCCGGGTGGATGAATATTTTTTTGAATCCTAGTTCAGCTATCCTTTGGTTGAGTTTTACATTGGCTAAAACACCTCCTGCAAGAGCTATGTATCTAGAGTCATGGTTTTCTCGTACTCGTTCTACTTCAAGCAGGAAGTTCTTTTCGAGGATGTATTGGATTGCATATGAGATATCTTCTCTGGAATGCCGGTTCACAAGCCCGGCTCCTCTAGTTAATAGCTCGTCTGAATTTACGAACTCGAATGTGTATCTAGCACCTTCCACGAATTTTTCCACATCTCGTATGCATTTATCATTCTTTTTTCCGTATGCTGCAAGCCCAGTTATCTTCCCCTCATGCTTGGATGGTGTAAAGCCTAATAGTCGTGTTATCGCCGCATATGCTGTTCCATAAGTGAATGTTGGATAGTAGTGTTTTTCTAGCGGTTCTAACTCACTTCCTTTTCCTGCCATTGCCACTGATGTCACGAAATCACCTTCTCCATCAAGCGTCATTACAAGAGCCTTCTTGAACCCACTTGTATAGTAGGCGCATGATGCATGGGCATTATGATGTTCAATATGTTTTAACCTTGGGTTAATCCCTTTCTTTCCGAAGAATTCCTTATGCTTCTTTCTTAACAAGTATGGTTTAACTGTCTTGTAGAACATCTTTAATGCTGTAGGCTTGGATATCTTAAAGAAGTTCTTCGGGGATTTGATTAGTGATGGAAGACCCTCTATGAATTTTGGTTCATAGAAAAAACGTATGATCTTTTCCTTCTTATCCATATACGGGTTTGTGAAATGGTGATTCCATAGGTTAACTGCAAGTGGAAGGCTTTCTAGCTGGGGCATTGTAATAACATCTATGTCCTTACAGTATTCCTTGAACATGTGTTCTAATGCTTTTTCCGGATATCCTCCATAAAGCTTTATCCTTTCGAACCTTTCCTCATTAGCAGCATATAATATGTTGCCTTCCTCGTCTACAAGGCCTATACCCGAATCGTGGCCGGCTGGTCTTACATAGCATATACCAAGATAGTTTTCCATGTTATCTTAAAGAAGAGATGCTAAGAATATACTGTATTAAACTATATATTAATGGGCTTAGCTATGTCGGAGAAAGAAGATAAAAAAGGAGGCGGAGCGATTTCATTGAGGAATGTTATGCTAAAGTCAAGTAGTATTATCTTCCTCATATTGATTTTGATAAAGGTGTCAGGATATGTCTTTCATATAGTCTTCGTTAAATATTTTCCTCAAGAGTCTTATGGTAACTTTGTTTACTTATGGAGTGTATCCATGGCTTTTGCAGGTTTTCTATCGCTTGATATCGGGGGTGCAGCTCAAAGGTTCCTGGCTTTTTACAGGGGAAAAGGTAGTCATAAGGAGGTTTATAATATCCTCAAGACGGGTTTATTATTAAATATATTCTTTGTTCTGACCGGCTTGGTTATAATCTACCTTATCTATCTAACAGGAATATTGAAAGTCGATTCAACAGGTCTGTTTTTCATTGCTTGTATCTTTGGATTGACCTGTTTTGCCTATTTCTTCCAGAGTGTTATAACCGGTTTCAGAAGGCCTGAAGTATCGACGATGTTAGGACTTTTACTTAATTCTGTCAAGGTTGTTGCAGTCATACTGGCTGCGTGGCTCGGATTTACTTATGCCAGCCTTCTTGGCGCTATTATTGCAGGTTTTCTGGTGTATACTCTTGCTTCTATTGCATATCCTTTAGTATCATTTGGATTTGGAGGCTCTTTTTCAAGGGATTTTTCAAAAACTCTCTTAAGATTTGGTTTAAGCCTAATTCTTGTAAATACTGCGGGAAACCTTCTTTCATGGGGTGATATCTTTCTTATCAAACAGTTCATGGGGGATTCTCATGTTGCAGTCTATAATATCGCATGGCTTCTTGCAACAGCTAGTCTGATATTCTTTATCTCGGTCTTGCAGATATTCAATCCTATTGTCACAGAGTTCTTTGGCAAGAAAGATTATGGTCGTGTGAGCAGGATATCATCTTATTTGATTGAAGTATTCTTCTTATTGTTTATGCCTATTTTTATTACAATTATTGCATTTGCCCGTGAGATAATCGTGTTGTTCTTTACTGCCGACTATGTTGACGCTGTCTTACCTTTGCAAGGTCTTTCTTTAGGTGTTTTTCTATTTGGAGTATCCTTATTGTATAAGGATTTATTTACAGCTTATGGGAAGCCGCAGTTGAATGCATTGATTGTCGGGGGAGCTGCATTAGTTAATTTTTTCTCAAATTTTCTGTTGATTCCAATATTCGGTATTATGGGGGCTGTTTATTCGACTTTATTCTCTTCTGCAGCTATCCTAGTCTTTTCACATCATATCACAATTCGTCAGATGAAAAAGATTTCCATAACACCATCCTATCTCCGAATCATTAAAACAATTATTTCTTCGCTTCTTATTCTTCCAATTGTTTTTTTCTTGAAGGCTATGATAGCTAATTCTTTTGTTTCTCTTGTTGTCTGTTCTATCGCCGCATTTTTCGTATATGCTGGATCCATCATGGTTTTAAAGTCTTTGAACAGTATGGATCTTGAGATGGTAGAATTGGCGTTTTCAAATATTGGCGTGGATGGTAGTATCCGGGATAGGTTTTTGAAGATTTTATCGTATGGATGCGGTAAATAAGGATCTTTTTCTTTTTATTCAGGTTTTTTATACTTTGGAACTCATTTTATTCAACATCATTGGTATGTAAGATGACGTTTAAGGTTTTATTTGCTTATCCGAATACAGGCACTCCAATATCATTTAGTCCGGCTATACAG
>CAYREE010000125.1:6290-6675 GCA_964423225.1 uncultured archaeon
TAATGCTTCGTTGATTGATTATGTAAAAGAGGCAGGATATGAAACATGTCTTTTGCACCTGCATGAGGAACACGGGGTATTGGATACTGAGGATGCGGTCAATGGCTTTATCGAGAAGGAGAAACCTGATCTAGTCGGTTTTACTGCCACATCTTTTGAATATGATCTTGCAGATAAAGTAGCTGGTTGGATCAAGAAAAAGTTCCCAAAACTTCCTGTGATTCTTGGGGGAGTTCATGCGACAATAATGCCGAGCGATCTTGAAAAGTCGAATTTCGATGCGTTTTGTATTGGTGAAGGGGAGTATACCTTGCTTGAGCTTGTCGGTAAGATGGAGTCTGGTAAAGAATATACTGATTCAACATCGTTTTATTTCAAAGACCCG
>CAYREE010000126.1:0-6674 GCA_964423225.1 uncultured archaeon
TTCTTCTTGACTGATTGTAGCCTCCTCTTTCAGTATACTTTCATCCTTTTTCTGGGTTATTTTTATTGTTAGTTCAGTTGTTCCTTTCTGATAATTTCTTGCCTCGGAGTCTTTGTATCTTATATTAAATGGTTTGAATTTGAATTCTCCCTCTTTTTTTGCATGGGCTTGCATGAATGTCTTCTCTGTTTTCCCAGGTTCTATGAGTGGGATAGTTTCTGGTTTCTTATCCAGGATTATGTCTTTTGGTAGGAGTGGTTCTGTATTTATCTCTAAAATCTCTTTTTGGCTCATATTGGTGAGTACTGTCTCTATTACGAATGTTTCTCTCTGTACTACCTCTTTTTCAACGTTTATCTGGACCATCAGATCTGGTTTGGTTCGAATGTTTTCTAGCATGAGGTTGGCTTCACTTCTAGTTTTAACTAGACTTTCTATGAATTCCATATCGAGGCCTGATGTTTTAATTGATTTTGTTAGTTTCTCGACAGACGTTGTGAGTAGTTTTTCAGCATTATTGTATTCTCCTTGTTCTAATCCAATTCGTCCGTTTAGATAGTCTCTGTGTGCTGTTACCACGTCTCGTAGCTCGTTTGTGTTTGCATTATCATAGAATTTTGCTGATAGTTCCAGTCGATTTATGGCGTCTTTAAGGGATCCGATCCCGGTTAGGCATGTTGCACAATACCTTGCCGCGTCTCCTACCCTCTTTATTACAATATGATCGTCTTTTTCCGCTTTGTTTTCATCAATGTATTTATCGTAATTTTCAACTGCTTCATTGTAATAATCTGTTAGTATGTTATCTGACTTGAATTTGCTGTATGTTTCAGCGGCTTCCCTGTATCCGTCTCCGGATTGGAACCAGTTTTTATTTTCTTTTTGGTTTCTCGCATATTTTACAAATATTTCAACACCTTGCATAAAGTTTTTATAGTCGGTTGGAGGACGTTCAACAACTTCTATCTGTACGTCGTTGCTTGCCTTCACATATTTGTTTCCTGCAGGGTCTTTATAGAATAATTCGATGGGTTTCATCTTGTATTTTCCTGCTTGAGTCGGATTTATCTCTATTGATATTTTTTTTATCAAGTCGTTTTTTAGGCTTAGTAAGGGATGGGGGCTTGATATAACTTTCATGTGTGGTGGTAGATTGGATAGGAAATTGACCTCTCTTAGCTCGTCACCGCTTTTGTTTATCACTTCTGCATTTAATATGAACCTGCATCCTACTAGGTTGTAGCTGTAATTGTCTATGTTTAGGACGACATCTTTTGACTCGATAGCATCTGGTTCTTTGTCTTTGATTTTTTCATCTTTGATTGATATGGATACTTCGTCACTTCCTTTCATATACGAATTGTCCTTATCATCATTGTATGTTATGTCTAAGGGGATGAATTTGTAGTCTCCTTCTTTTAATGGTTTTATCTTGAATTCTATCTCAGTTGTTTTCCCAGGTTCTATCGATGGTATTAGATCTGGTTTTCTTAATGTCTCTAATCCATCGACTGGCTTGACTACAGCTCGTACTGAGGTCACATTGAATTCTTGGGGATTTGTTATCATTGCCTTATATGTGATGGTTTCGCCGATAGCTGCCTTTACAGGTCCTATAACGCTTACAGATATCTCCGGTTTTTGTTTTATCGTCGCTAATAGGTTTTTGATCTCGTCCTCGCTTCTTTCATAGTATTTTATCTCATCTATTGTGAAACCACTCCATTTTACGACATCATTATAGTGGGTTAATGATTCTTCAAGGCTTTTCTGTGCTTTTTCATAGTCTCCGTGTTTTATGAATCTGATGCCTTCAGTCTTCTTTTTGAATGCTAATGATCTATCAGCAAGGTGAAGCATCTTGCATGCCCGATAGTATATGACTGATTCTTCATAGTCTTTTCCAGCATCATCTAGTTCTTCTAATAGCCTACTTTGTTCTCCTGCAAACCATAATGCATCTCCTAGTCTCTTTACTTTTGTTGGATCGTCTTGTTCTTTATCTGAGTTTTCTTCGACGTATTTCTTGTAGTTCTCTCTGGAATCTTTAAAATATTCTCTTAGCGTGTGGTCGGTGTTGAATTTTCCGTAAGTTTCAGATGCTTCTCGGTATCCGTCTCCTGCTTGGAACCAGTTCTTATTTTCTTTCTGGCTTTTAGCATATTTTATAAATATTTGCACTGCATTCTGGTAGTTTTTGAAATCTGTTGGGGGTTGTTCTTCAACTTCGACGCTAATCTCATTGCATGCTTTAACATATTTGTGGGCTTCCTGGTCTTCATAGTATACTTCGAGTGGTTTTATCCTGTAGAATCCTGTTTCCGTTGGTGTAAGTTCTACCGAACCTCTAATATTACTTTTTGATTGGAGTTCTTCTATTGGATCGGGGAGTCTTGTTAGATTTATCTCGTCTGGTAGATGTTCGAGGAAGCTGATTCTTTTCATTGTGTATCTGCCAGTGTTTGTGAGCTCGAAGTTTATTATGAGTGGTATGTTTGAGAACGTATATGTCCTTTGATCTACTTCCAGGATAACCTTTGGCTTTAACTCTATCATTTCTATCATCCCAATCACGTCTTCAAGATTTTCTTTAAGGTAGTCGACATACATACGCCTCCAATTGCTGTCTTTAATTGTTTCTTCGAATAATGTCTGTGCTTCTTGAAGGATTTTGCTTGCTTCTGGATAGTATCCATGATCGATCTTGTGTTCAGCCTCCATTTTTCTCAATAAGGCTGTTGCAAGAACGATTCTTGATTCATCCCCTACTTTTTTGTATAGTTCTAATGCCTTGGAGTATTGTCTTTTAGAATCCCTGTATTCGAGTAGTATCTGATGGCATTCACCAAGCATTCGCCTTCCTTCAGCATATTGTAGTAATTCCTTGCCTTTGTCTGGGGGTTTTGTGAATCCTTCTATGTATTTCCTCATCAGGTTTACTGCTTTTAATGCGTATTGTTTTACTATTGTGTTTCTATTGAGTTTTTTAATACTTAGGGATGTGTGGAGATATCCTGCTGCTGCACTATAGAAGTCTTTATATTCTTCCATTGTCTTGGCGTATTCGATGAATGTGTTTGCTGAAGTATCGAAATCATGTGTATAGTAGTATGATTCTGCCGCGTCCCATATCTTGCCTGCTTTAATATATTCTTCCGCGGATTTCCTGTATCCCTTGATAGCTTTTTCTTTTTGGTCTATCGACCACATGATGTCTGCGTATTTCAGGTATTTGTTGGCAGCCATCTCATAGTCTTTAATAGTATCGAAACAGGTTGCTGCCTCTAGTAATGATATTTCTGCCTCGTCGAAATCATTTTTTTCAACTGATAAGTCAGAGTATTTTTCAAGTGAGTTCGCAGCCTTCATATATCCGTCAGAGACCATGCGTTGGTTCTTTGATGCTTCACCTGATTTTGCTGCTTCTATATAGTATTTCCCTGCTTTCTTGTAGTCTTTTAACTCTTCATATGTCTTTGCAGTCTTCATATAGGATGTTGCCGCCTGGTTGTGCGTCTTTGTCTTCTCGTATAATTTAGCTGATTTCAAGTAGTTTTCAATCGCATTTTCAAAGTCTTTGCTCATATGGTATACTTCTCCTGCTTCTCGATAGCTGTATGCAGCATTTGCCAAGTCCCGGTTCTTCATCCTTATCTCGGCTGATCGGCCGTGATAGTGTATGCTGTTTTTAAAGTCTTTTATCTTCAAGTAGACTTTTCCTATTCTTTCGTAGGAGTCTGCTACATCCAGGTATTTTCTTGCCAGGGAGTCTATTTCTACGGCGTCTGCATAGGCGTCTATCGCATTCTGCCACATGCTTTTTTTCTCATAGTTTTTCCCAGCGTGTTTGAAGCTCATACTGGCATTGGATGTGTCTTTTATCTTTAGGTCTATGAGTCCTGCTTCTAGGTATGTTTTCGCTGCGTGTTCGTATTCATTTGTTTTTTCATAGTATTCTGCTGCATTGTGGTATGTGTAGCTTGCATTGAAGTAGTCTCCTATTTCTATGAACATTTTCGCGGATTTTATGAAGAATTCAGCTGCTTTTCCAAGCTCTTCTAGTTCTTCTAGTGTTTTCGCGCCTTTTTCGAAGATTTCGCCTGCTTTTTCCCTGTCTCCTGCTCGAATATAGAATTTTGCTGCATTGATATAGTGGTCTCCAGCCCGGATATGGTCTTTTGTCATGTCTTTCTTTTTATTGTGTTCTATTCTTTCATAGCAGTCGCCTGAAAGCTCGTGGAATTTAGCAATCAATGCATCTTCTCGGATTTTTAATGCTAGGTCTAGTAGTTTCAAGTATTTTACGAGGGCTGTCTTGTAGTTCTCTCTCTTATAATGGTATTCAGCCTCTTTTACAACTACCGCGATATGAGCTCTTGTGATCAAGTCCATCCTAGAATAACGACCCCTATATACTAATAATTACTATAATAATGTTAAATAGGTCATTAAGAAATAATCAAGATCTTTAGTAGCCGAATGGGTCTTCTGTGTAGTCATCCATACCATCGCCGGTGTCGCCCATTCCGTCGCCAGTGTCTCCCATGTCTTCGTATCCTTCCATGCCATCATCGGTTCCGTCATCTTCATCCCCTCCGGATTCTTCTGGCGGGCATACTCCTGATCCTCCTACCTGCCAACCTGAGCCAGCAACGCATATTAGATCGCATTGTGGGGCGGGATGAGTATCTCCTACCGGGTAGAAGTTCGAACAGCTGACCTGTGTCCCATCATCCTTTACAAGATTGAATGATACACTGCAGAACTGATTATCGTCTCCGCAGTCATAGGGTGGTTCTGTATGTGGAGTGCAGTCTAGACAGCAATTTCCGGTTTCATCAAAATTGCTATTATCGTATATTTCAAATTCTGATGGGTTAGAGCATGGCGATCCTGGATCTTTGCAGTATCCGATATTGACATGTCCAGTTGTTGATCTTCCAACAGCCTTATAATAGTTCTTTGAAACTCTTCCTCCAATGCCCACCGTGTCTGCAAGGGCTTGGTATGCTCCCGTATAATGCTGACAACAACCCGCTGTCCCCGAGAAGACTTCCTCTGATGTGGCAGGCCATGTTCCACAATCTGTGTTACAATGACCCATCATGCCCACTGACGTACTTACTGCATTCCCGACATCCCATGCGATCTGGTCAAAGGTACCGTCTTTTATCGCTGATCTCTTTTCCGTTATACTAAGGATTTTTTTACATCCGACTTTCAGTACTTGTGGGAAGCAGGCTTTTTCAAAATCAGTGGTTTTAATTGTCATAAAGGAACCGCTTGGTGTTGCACAAAAAGCGCTTTTGATTGGACTCTCACTCTCACCGCACGGCTTGACTATTGCATGTGTGCTTTCTTTTGTTTTACTACAGTACATTCCCGTGTAATGTGCAATGCATGCTATTGGCTTGGGTTGTTTGTATGCTGCCGGCCATGGGTATCCACTATTGTATAATTTTACGGCGAATTTTGAAATGCATTCATGTTCGTTATCTCCGATTTCTGTGCAGTCCACTCCCATGACCCCATCATCGCCATCGTAGGGTTCGTCATCATAGTCACTGTACGTGACGTAGTAGTCTGCTGTTGAGGCTAGATTGACCTTCCTTCCATTATCGTCAACCCAGTATAATTCCAATACAACGTTTTCTTCATCGAAGTCTGGGAATCCTGCGAATGTTCCAATGCATTTTATTTTATCGCATACATTAAGAGCATCAACGTATACGTCTTGTTCCAGGTTAAAGACGCTTTCAGCCTTTACTCCAACCGTGGGTGTTGCGCATTCTCCACCGTTACAGCATTGGTCTTCTTTGCATAGGTAGAATGGATCGTCTTCGTCCCCGTCTGTACAGCATAATGCGTGTTCTGGTTTGTTTGGGTCTCTGCATAGGTTGCCGCAGCAGTAGTCTTCTTGTGCAAAGTATTCTCCTGGATTATCCTCGTCCTCGGTAACCTCGCATTGTTTTGGTTCCAGGGCTGAAGCGGTTCCCCATATGTCGTCTTGCACTGGGCAGCATACGTTTTCGTTGGGGTTCATGCATTCTCCGTCGCAGCAGTTTTTTCCTGCGTTTGCGCCCCAGAGGAGTAGTAGGGCGTTAATGAGTGTGTGTTTTGTGCAGGTTTCTGTCTCTGATGGATCCTCTTCTTTCATGCAGCATTCTTGGTTTTCTGGATCGATGCAGTCGTCGCCGCAACAGGATTCGTCTATTGTGCAAAGGTGTGCGTTGTTCACATACATGTCGCAGCATTGGTCTACTTCGTTGTCGTAGCATATGTCGCTGCAGCATTCTTCTCCGATCACGCATATTGTGTTAGTGTTATCCATGCCTGTACAACAAAAGTTTGATGCGGATGCGAAGCAGCTTCCGTCGCAGCATCCTTGGCTCATCGTGCATGTGGCACCGACGTTACCATCATCGTCGTAACATTCGTAGTCGCTTGGTCCTAGTGAGCTTGGTGTTGTGGTGCAGTCGGTTGGGCAGGTAGTTGAGTCTTCGCCGGGGTCGCAGTTGTAGTCTCCACAATATCCATATGTTCCTCCCATGGATGTGCCTGTGGTAGAGCAGTCGGATGGACATGAATAACTGTCTTCTCCAGAATCGCAGCTTCCATCACCACAGTATCCAGCGGGCATGTAATACATGCCTTTCGGCGAGAATATGAGCTCG
>CAYREE010000127.1:0-6594 GCA_964423225.1 uncultured archaeon
ATTATTATTTCAACTTAAAAAAATTATATTTCATATTTTTACTATATCATTTTTTTATCGATTGTATTTTTTTTTTTAATACATCAATTTTATTTTTGATATAGTTGTTTTTTTGGCAATTATCTGATCTCCCCACTAATCATGTTTGTATTACATTATATGATACAATCATATAAATACTTATCGTTTTGGTTTAAAGCTAATATTTAAGCCGTGGCTTCTAATTCCAAAAAAGATGGGACGACTCATCATTAGTAACTCATATTTCCGGCTTGTAGTGAACCTATTATTGGTTTTAATCGTCTTTTTCGGTACGAGTTATCTCGGATTATGGATATTTGAAGGGCAACAGATCCAGGAAATGTCCTGGGCACGGATAATATACTATATACTACTTTCTGCAATGGGTGAAGATCCTTTTCAGGCCAAAACAACTGGAGGATTGATTACCACCATATTGATGGTTGTTCTTGGAGTATTTCTCGTAATACACGTGCTTGAACAGGTAAGTGGCAGTATAATCGAGGACAAGCTCAATAAACTCTTTAAAAAAAACCGGTATATACCCAAAAATATGAAAGATCATGTTATTGTTTGTGGCTACGGGAACATTGGTCGAGAAGTTGTGGGAGAACTAGAAGCCCTTGGAAACAAGATTGCCATCATCACAAATGATCTGACAATTGAAGAACGCGATGAACTAAAAGCAAAGGGCATAGGCTTCTTAATCTCAGATCTTCTTGGATCAACAAGTAAAAACTCCTCTGATGAGATATTATCCTCAGCAAAGATAATGCAGGCACAATCAATAATATTAACCCTTGATAAGGAATCCGATAATGCATTCCTAAGCCTCACAGCAAAAGATATAAACAAAGAAATACGGGTCATATCACACACTAATGATTACTCCAAACACATGATTGATAAATTCAAGAAGGCTGGGACTAGCATAATATTATCCTCCGAAGTGGTTGGAGGCCATCTCCTTGCAATGGCGGGTTTGAAACCGCTTTCAACAGATTTCATGCAGGATGTATCAACCGCATCATATGGGATCGATATCAGAGAATATACGATACATAAAGACTCAGGATTGGTAGGAAAGAAAATCAATGATTCATATCTACATGAAAAAACAAATGCATCAATCATAGGTTTAAGAAAGGGAGATGATTTAGTTTTTAATCCTGGAAATTCATCTATATATGAGCCAGGCGACGTAGTAATTGCTATTGGCGATAAAAAAGATCTTGAGGAATTAAACAAGCTAACAGGTGTATGAAATGGCGGCAGATGACGAACTGATACAAGACGCAGATGTTAAAGACCACGTAATTGTATGTGGATTCGATGAAGTGGGAGAACATACTGTAAAAGAACTAGTGGCAATGGGAAAGAAAGTTATGGTAATATCCACTGAATTGACAAAAGAGGATATGAATTATCTAGCACACCATCTTGTTGGTTTTGTGCTCGGAGATCCTACAACTGAAGGAGTCTTAAAAGAGGCTTCCATAGAGACTGCAAACACGATAATTACAACACTACCCTCAGTTGGAGATAATGTCTTTGTGACCTTAACAGCCAAAGACGTTAACCCAAATATTCGGGTTATTGCCCGGGTAGACGAGCTATCCGAACCAACAAGGCGTAAATTCGAGAAAGCAGGCGCTGACCGTATTGTATCGCCTTTTGTCGTTGCCGGACACTTATTAGCAAGAGCAGGCATCCAGCCAAACTCGGTTGAATTCCTATTGGATGCTATGACATCAACCTATGGGATAGAAGTACAGGATATCCGCATACCTGATGTATCCAGGCTTATTGGAAAGACTCTTGAAGAGCTTGACTTGAAAGAGAAGACGGGAGTCACTGTTGTCGGAGTTAAAAAAGCCGATGAACTCCTATTAAATCCCAAGAAAGAAACCAGGATAGACAAGGGAGACTATCTTGTTGTGATCGGCCATGATGATGAGATTCAAAAGATTGAAGATCTAACATAATAAGGTGTAAAAATGGATGTTACAATTGAATTATATCTAACCACGAAGAAGGATGAATTACCAGACTTAAGGACATTCAAGCATGAAGATGAGTTCTACAAGTGGAAAAATGATGTCCGCCATATAGCGATGTATAGTGCAACATACAACGAGATATCAGACGCACTTCTAGAGGAAGCAAATAATTACCGGATACTAGAGGCCCATGCATTAATAGAATATCCTCCTGGAAAAGTACTTGACGCTGACGAGGAGATAGGAGAGAAATTCCGCCAATTCTTCAGGGATAAACACATTAAATTCGATTGGTCGATGACAAGGGATGAAAAAGCTGAAGAAAGTCATTATACTGTGTCACTTGAAGTTATTGTGGAACCGATAGCATGAAAAAACCAGATATTAAACCATTTAAAGATTTTTTATTAAATCTAAAGTATGGGATAGTCGCATTGTTAGTTGTGGGTCTAATAGTGGATTATATTCTAATCTCATCTAATCCACAGAAAATACCTGATCTGATCATATTTTTTTATATGCCTGCATTTTTCATGTTAATGGTGCTATCTACTCTGGGTGGTGGATTGTTACAATCACAGACAACTGGTACAATATTAATGCTTTTTACTGGATTTATCTATCACATAATGTTACTCATGATCATTTTGGTCATTGCTTTTTTCATCCAGAACAAGCATTCTAAAAATGCCTAAAGTATTGACAAGCTGCCTTTATTGTGGCTGTGGTTGTTCAATGTATCTTGATGTAGAGTCAGGTAAGGTTGTTGGCGTTACTCCAAGCAGGAACCATCCGGTAAGCAAGGGCAGGCTTTGCATAAAGGGTTTTAACATCCATGAATTCATCCATGATGATAGAAGGTTGAAAAAACCTTTGATACGCAAAAAGGGGAAGTTGAGGGAAGTATCCTGGAATGAAGCCTTAGACTATACTGCTGAAAAACTGGTAGATATTAAGAAAAGACATGGTCCAGACTCCATTGCATGTCTCTCAAGTGCAAAATGTACTAATGAAGAGAATTATTTGATGCAAAAGTTTGCAAGGGCGGTTATTGGCACTAATAACATCGATCATTGCGCAAGATTATGTCATGCTTCTACTGTTGCTGGACTGGCACGAGCCTTCGGGTCTGGTGCGATGACAAATAGCATAGATGAGATAGAGGATGCTGACGTAATCCTCCTTACAGGTTCGAACACTTCTGAACAGCATCCTTTGATTTCAACAAGGATCATTAGCGCAGTGAAAAAAGGAGCAAAATTAATAATCATCGATCCTAGGAGAATCCCACTTTCGAGTATAGCTGACTTGAATTTACAGCAAAATCCCGGGACTGATGTCGCCTGGATAAATAGCTTTATGAATGTGATAATCAGTAAAGGATTAAATGATACGGATTTTATCAAGGAGAGGACAGAAGGATATGCTGGACTAGAAAAGACTATTAAGAATTATACTCCGAAAAAAACCGAGAAGATAACCGGGATAAAAGCACAAGACATCGAAAAGGCAGCCATCATATATGGGTCGGCAAAGAAAGCTTCTATAATCTACTCGATGGGCATTACCCAGCATACTTCCGGAACCGATAATGTTTTGAGTCTCGCAAACCTTGCCATGCTGACCGGGAATGTGGGCAAAGAGTCCACTGGAGTAAACCCTCTCAGAGGACATCAGAATGTTCAGGGTGCATGTGATATGGGGGCATTATTCAATGTATACCCTGGATATCAGAAGGTCGAGGATGATGGAGTACGAGAAAAGTTTGGGAAGGCTTGGGGAGTTGACCTACCCTCAAAGCAGGGACTTACAGTTGTAGAGATATTCAATGCTGCGTTTAATGGTGATGTGAAAGCGGTTTATGTGATGGGGGAGAATCCAATGCTTTCAGACCCTGACTTAGACCATGTTAAAGACGCGATAGAAAACCTTGAGTTTTTAGTAGTCCAAGACATCTTCATGACAGAGACTGCAGAACTTGCAGATGTCATATTGCCTGCATCATCTTTTGCAGAAAAAGACGGGACATTCACGAATACAGAGCGCAGGATACAGCTTGTGAAAAAAGCAATAGATCCTATCGGGGAGTCAAAACCTGACTGGATGATAATACCTGAAATCTCTGCGAGAATGGGTTATAAAATGTCTTATGAACATCCTTCTGAAATAATGGCTGAGATCGCATCATTGACCCCGATATATGGTGGGATATCATATGACCGTCTTATACCCTGGGGATTATGCTGGCCTTGCCCCAACAAGGATCATACTGGGACAAAATACTTGCATAAGGGTAAGTTCTCTCGTGGATTGGGTAAATTCCATTCTGTTGACTACCGGAATCCTGATGAGATGGTTGACGGTGATTACCCTTTCATCCTTACTACAGGCCGTATTCTAGAGCATTTTCACACGGGGACGTTGACTAGGAAATCATTGACTCTTGAGCGTGAAGAGCCGCAGGGTTATGTGGAGATCAATACGCTTGATGCTAAAAGGCTTGGTGTATGTGATGGAGCTAGGATCCGGGTTTCAAGCAGGAGAGGGGAGATTACACCTATCGCCAGGATTACGGATAATATCAAGGAGAATGTAGTATTCATCCCTTTTCATTATCGGGAGGCGGCGGCAAACAAGTTGACGAATCCTGCGCTTGATCCGATCGCTAAGATACCAGAATATAAAGTCTGTGCAGTAAGAATCGAAAATGTCTGACAAATACTATAAGATAACGGAGGAAGGACTAAGGAAGATCCTTAGCGGATTAATAAAAGAGTATAAACTGATCGCTCCAATCGATACTGGACAGGATATTGTCTTTGACATTGTTGCAGATGAATCGGATATCGTCCTTGATTATTCGAATACTGTGAAGCCACCAAAAGAATTCTTCATACCACAAAAAGAATCCATCATAAAGTTCGATAAAAAACCTAAGTCAATCATCGATAATGAAAAAAAGATCCTTTTTGGCATAAGGCCCTGCGATCTCGCAGGACTTGTCACAATGGACAATACTTTCAAAGAGTCTTTCGAAGACCCGCATTATTTGATGAGAAGGAAAAACACACTCATAATTGCATATGGATGCACAGTGATTTGTGACGAGAATGCATTCTGCAAGTCTATGGATGCTGGACCAATTGCCAAAGACCACTATGATCTGCAAGTGTTAAAAAATGACAAGGACGGATATCATGTGCTCATTGGATCAGAAGATGGGCGTAAGCTAATAACCGATAATCATAAACATTTTGAATCGTGTGCTGAACCAATCTATGATGAAGTCATATTCACGGAATCAGTTAATCATGAAAAACTCACTGTAAAACTCGACTCCATGTTTAACGACGAAGATTTTTGGCGGAATGCTTCAGAGACTTGTATACGGTGTGCAGGATGTAATTATCTATGTCCATCATGTTTCTGTTATAATATCGTGGATACAAGCCGCGAAAGGCTTAGATGTTGGGATTCATGCATGCTACGCGGCTTTACGAGAGAGGCTTCAAGCCACATACCCCGTAAAGAACTATATACAAGGTTCCGTCAGCGTATGTATCACAAATATGATTGGCATAAGAAGCGATATAATGTCAACATGTGCACTGGATGCGGAAGATGCGTGACCTACTGTCCAGGTCTCATACCATACATCAAGATCATAAATAATATCTGTGAAAATGAATAGCCCATACCAACCAGAGACGGTTAAGATAATCGACATATCAGAAGAGACATTGGATGTGAAGACATTCACACTGGATTATTCCCTGGATTATCTGCCTGGACAGTTCTTCGAAGTCGGATTATACGGTGTCGGCGAAGCACCAATAACATGTTCTTCCTCTCCAACAGACAAGCATCTTCAAATAACCGTGAAAAAAATAGGGAAGGTTACTTCCGCATTACATGGGTTAAAAAAGGGTGATATGCTGACAATAAGAGGACCATACGGGAACTCTTTTCCATTCGACGATGTGAAGGGCGAGGACTTACTATTCATTGGAGGAGGAATTGGACTTCCACCATTGAAATCACAGATAAATCGCGTATTATCTGAACGCGAATCTTTTGGTAGGATTCATGTATTATATGGTGCCAGGGATGAGACACAGATAGTGTCAAAGGATTATCTAACAAATACATTGCCTAAAAATGATGTGAACGTTAAAGTCTGTGTGGACTGCAAGCTTGAGAAATGCACTTGGCCTGAGCATGTCTGCTTGATCCCTGATCTCATCGACATATTAGCAGAGGAAAAGCAGCGGATCTCTGATTGTATTGCATTTGTATGTGGTCCGCCAGTAATGATTAAATTCGTTGTGAAAAAACTATTAGAACATGGATTGGCCAAGAATAATATCATAACAACCTTGGAACGGCAGATGCGTTGCGGTATAGGGAAATGCGGCCATTGTAATATCGGGGAAAAATATGTTTGTATTGATGGTCCAGTTTTCACGTATCTAGAACTGGAAAAATTTGTTGAGAGTCCGATCTAAGTGTATGCGACGATAATACTTGCTGGAGGGCAAAGTACTCGGATGGGTGTGGACAAAGCATTCCTAAC
>CAYREE010000128.1:0-6442 GCA_964423225.1 uncultured archaeon
CTAATAGGCAGTCAACTGTGGCATCAAGTAATTTCTTTAATTTTTGTTTTACGTGTTTAGAGTCAAACTGTGGATCCCATTTGTCTTCTAGCACTAGGTCTGATACGACGAACGCAGACGCAATTTTGACTTTTCTAGTCTGTGAAACTGCAAATAATGCTGCTGCCTCCATCTCTACAGTCTTCACGCCTTGTTTCTTATATCTTTTTATCTCAGCTATAGTCTCTCTATATGGTGCATCTATAGTCCAACTAGTTCCTCCCTCATAATCCAGATTATTTTTCAAAATAGATTTCTCAAGTGATGAGGTTAACTTTTTATCAGGATAAGAATACTTACTTGGAGGAAGATAATGGTGGCTTGTACCCTCATCCCTTATTGCTTTCTCACACACATATACTCCAAAGTCCTTTAAGCCTCCTGCCGAACCAATATTAATAAACTTCCTACCTCCAAGTGCGATGAGTTCTTCCAGAACAATTGTTGCATGAGGTGCTCCAACCCCCTTGATGTGAACCACAGCCAAGTCTTTATACTGATAAAGGGTGAGCAACCTGTATAATCATATCCTCTTTGGCTTATACTTCCTCTTGAAATAATCAAGGACATAAGGATAATAGACGAAAATATATTTTTTAGGTGGGTTTTTCAAGTCTTTCCCTAAGTATCTTTTCCAACTGACGTGGCTTTTTGGAATAATCAAAGCATTTTCTAAATGTTTTTCCCTATGGTTGGGATATACCATGTTTAAACATGTTACTCCCTAATAATGAATACAAATCTAATGGGATGCTAAACCTAGCAGTTAAATGAGTTTTAGCCTCACACGTTTTTCTTTTTCTATACTTTTTACCTTCTTTTTCCCAATTTTTATATATGGGCCCAGTAGATGTTGTAGATAAACCTTTGAAGGCCATTACCTTTAATCCTCCTAAAAAGGTTGTTCTTGAACCTTTGGAAGCAGATCATTATGGGAGAGGCCATGCTTCAGAGATCTCTGTTATCAGTCAAACTCAACATGGTAAAGGCGAGCGTTATGTGGATAGGCGGGAGGAGCTCGGAAATCAAAGATGTCCCTACTCAAGATTCTATGCGTCAAAAATCTTAAATATCCTTCATGAATCCCTGCCAGATGATTTCCCGCCAACAATTGATGTGTTAAGCCTCACTTTAAACGAGACACATTCTACCCTAAGAAGTGTAGATGTAAAAGGAAAAGACGTAGAAAGCATGGATGGAGAGAAAATACCCTTTTACATTGATAGTCTCACGGCAGCAGGATTCAGATTCGATGGCCGAAAAGAAGATATTACACTAGTCCAAGATGGAGGGAAAACATATCCTCTCTTCTATGAAGTGACTGCAGTCGACTTCAGGGAATTAAACAAGTACTTAGAGACTATGGGAGAAAGTGTAGCAATAACTATGGGTAAAGTCATGCCGCAGATCGACAGGCTAAGACGATCATGGACAAATGATTTAATAACCGAGGGATTAAACCATGATAATCCTGCTTTAAGGGAAGTATGTGCAACCGACCTAGGCGTAATAGGTGATTTAAAAGCTTGCGAACCATTAAAAAAAACCATAGTATCGGATACAGATACACTAGTAAAAATCGAGGCTGCAAAAGCCCTTATGAACCTGGATGAACAATCCGCAGTCGACTACCTAGGGATAGAATGTCTGAATAATCCTGACACAGATATCACAAGGGCCGCGATAGTAGGATTAAAAGAATCAAATAATCCCAGTGTAATAGAAAAAGCCCTACAGTATATACAGAAAAAACACGCGGAAAATCCACAAGAACCAATTAAAGAAGACCTAGTGTTTGCATATCGACTACTAAAAGCAAGACAAACCCCAAAAAAATCTGTGTATAAAAAAACACAGGATACAAAATAAACCATTAAAAGATATTCAAATCCCCTAGCATCCATTCTACTTCAAATTCAAGTCCAAGATTAATGTTATGGCTTATTATCCCCTACTCTCATATTCACTTATGATACGATCGTTGTTTATCCTGCTTATACTTGTTTTTTTTATTGGTTGTACTGATTGGAGGGGACGAGATGATCTTCCAACATACAAGGGTATAGCACCTATTCCTGATAAATGCGCAGAGTTCGAGGATGATTTATGCGGGCTTTTCGACTGTATGGTAGACTTATGTTGGTGTAATGATATTGGGCCGGCCGGAGCAATTCTGAAAGTAGGAGATACGGCGATCAAGACTGAGGAAGAAGCGACTACAATAATTAATACTTATCTAGCCGAGACTAAATTGGATTACACAGTTGAAAGATCTCATAAACTCAACCCCGTATTCTTTAATGTGTTTACCGTTGACGAGGCGAATGATGAACATGTATATACTGTCGCAGTAGATGGTACGATAATGCTCACCCAATGTGGGGTCTAAGAAAGTCTGACTCCTTATTATTCCTCTCGTTTTTATAATTTATCATGTTCTTAACACCTGTATTGACAAATACTGGAATAGTCATCTATGCACTAGTATTCTTCGGACTGTATGTGACGATATGTCTCCTACTGGTTTTCTTGGAGTATATGGGTGATTTGAACCGTAAGAAGAAGGATTTCCAGCTAATGGATGCTGACTCTCCAGGCATAACCGTGGTTATACCAGCATTCAATGAGCAAGAGACGATAGGGGCTACGATAAAAGGTATTCTCGAATCTGATTATCCCGGTGATAAGCTTAAGATACTCGTAGTAGATGATGGATCAACCGATAATACTGGAAAGATAGTATGCAAATACAAGGATAAGCGAGTCAGCTATTTCAGAAAGGAAAATTCTGGGAAAGCATCTTCAGTAAACCAAGGATTGAAAAAAGTCAAGACACCCTACGTATTGATAATAGATGCAGACACATCAATCGACCCAGACGCTATCGCAATAATGATGGAGTATATCCTATCTGACGATAATGCTGCAGCAGCCGTGCCAACAGTCGACATACATGATCCAAAATCCTTTCTCGAGCATATACAGACCGTCGAATATTCTCTCGGCAATTTTTTCAGGAGATTATTCGCATCAATCGGAAGCTTCTCACTTGTTCCTGCCTGTGTTTTAGCAAGGACTCACGAATTGATAGATCTTGGAGGATTTGATGAGAACACGCTTACAGAAGATCTTGAGATGGGATTGAGAATACGGCTGGGAAATCGCATGATACTCCATGCAACTGAGGCCAAGGCGTATACAAAGGCTCCAGACACCATTAAATCTCTTCAAAAACAAAGGCTTAGATGGCAGTATGGAGGATATGAGAACGTTATCAAATACCGGGAATTCTTCTTCAACCGCAAATACTCCGACTTCGGATTCTTCGGCTTCCCAGTCTTCGTATTAAGCAGGTTCGTGACAATACTATTCCTCCTCTTCATAGTATATAATATATTCTCTGTCATAACACGTAATCTCAGGATAATCTACTGGGCTGGATTAGACTCATATCTATCTCGTCTAATCTCAATCCCCACCATCAATCTTCCACTTACCCCCTTATCCTATATACTCATGCTTGGATTCATCATAAACCTAGTAGTCTTCATCCTAGCAATGAAGTATTCGAGGATAAAGGGCAGGTTCACCTCATTTCTCATCTACATCCTGTTTTTCTGGATGATATTCGCATATTTTAGCCTGAAAGCATTGATACTATTTATCATCCGCCACCCGCCAGGATGGAAGACACAAAAGGTAGAACAATGAACAAATCACGATACATAATCGCATTCATAATATCCTGCCTAATATTCCTTTTTGGAGTAAGTCTAGGATCAAACATATCCAAACAAGAAATATCCAATATAGAGAAAGAATTATTGAATCTCAGATCCGAGCAGGAGGCCACAGAGTTAGTAATGCAATTACGCATGGAAGATTCAAAGGCCCTATGCAATATGCCTCTTGAACAGCTAACATCAAACAGGGCGAAGATGGGAAAATCCCTCCAGCGCCTGGAGCAAGAATTAGGGAAACTGCATCCAGATGTTATCAACCAGAAAGACCAGTATTACATCCTCGAAGCAAGAGAATACCTACTGATCAAGAGAATGGAGATCGCGTGCGAAAAAAGCTATCCCACAATCCTCTACTTCTACTCCAACTATGAGGACTGCACTAACTGTGAGGCCCAAGGATATGTTCTTGATGAAATACACTACGATGGTCAGATACTCGTGCAGACATACAGCTTTGACCTGCATGCAAACAATTCGATAGTAAATGCATTAAAGGAGCAGTATGGAGTGAAAACAGCCCCCTCCCTAGTCATAGATGGAAAAACAATAGGCAGGTTCATGGAAAAACAAGAGATAATCAATCTTATAGGATAAACCTTTCTTATCTCCATATCATCTCGCCTTTCTCATCGTCAGAAAGCCTAATCCTCTTATGCCATTTTATCCCGGCCCTAAGCCTGTTGAGCTCATTATCTTGGCCTTGCGAGTCATTTATCGCCTTTGTGTTTGCTCTTATGAAATCGCATCGTTGTCCCGGGACAATCTCTCTAGAATCGGTTAATGTCGTTGTAAGTGTCGACATGAATATGGTGGGATCATGATTTGAATACTCCCAGCAGGTGATAGCCAACTGACCCCCAACATACTGGCTGAGTAATTCCTGGGTTTGAATAGGATTCAAAAGGGTGGTTGCATCTATTAACTTCTCTGAGACAACATGTCCAACAAGCGACCTATACACTGATTTTCCCTCAATATCTGCTGGATCGACTCCAACATCCCTTAACATACCATCCACACGCTCACAATCATCCTTAAAACATCCAAGATCAACGATCCGGGTATATTCAGTATCTTTTTTTAATACCCTGACCTTTCCCCCGGGTTCACAATGGAACAATACATTATCTCCTTTCTCAGCCATGTCAGTGTCAACATACATGATGCCATTCAAATCCATCTTGACGTCATTGTATCTTTTCCAGGCGCCATCCACAATCGACCTATCACTATGATCCACTTTACCGTAGTGACAGTATTCAGGACTTAATGCTAGAAACACTTCCTCCTCCCTCCCGTCTGGATGGCGAATATAGCCGAGAGGCCTTTCAGCAGATATTTCGATCATATCATCTTCGTATCTGAGATTCCTATAGATGTAGTCGGCCTTCAAGATATTATCCCTGGCATTTGCTGGTGGGAAATCATGGGAAAAACTTTCAGCAATGACATTATCCTGTGGTCTGACAGATCTCACAACTAATCTCCTCCCTTCTGTTGTCGTGACCTCCTCCGATCTTTTTATAACAATCTTCCCCTTACGCTGCCATTGCCTAGGATCAAGTGCTTCTGCGAACTCTTCAGCTTGAGGTAATACAAATGCTTTCACATCACCGAATTCATGGGTTGTAAATGTTGTTGATTGAGCGGCCATTGGGGTTGGCAGGCCTCCCTGGGTGGCTTGTACGTATCTCATGGATTTTCCTTAAGTTATTTAATGCTTGATGTATAAGTTATGGTATGCGATTAGATTACGTGTTGGTAATACTTCTTGTGGGATTCATAGTCTCATTAGCAGTCATAGATTATTCATTGAAAAGACCGGAACAGATAGATGTGAAAAAGGATAAGCCAACAACAACCACTTTAAAGATGATAGGTGAGAAAATGTCAAGTATTGTTGTATTACAGACTACGAAAGGCGATATAGTAATAGAGTTAGATGGTGTGCATGCGCCGGTCACAGTCAATAATTTCGTGAATTACGTTAGGAAAGGCCATTATGATGGTACTGTATTCCATAGGGTGATAAGCACATTCATGATACAGGGTGGAGGATTCACGATAGAGAGAGTTGAAAAACCAACGGATCCGCCGATTAAACTGGAATCTCAGAGTGGATTGACGAATCTAAGAGGTACTATTGCGATGGCAAGGACTATGGATCCGAATAGTGCTACCTCGCAGTTTTTCATAAACGTTGTTGACAACAATAACCTGGATTATTCTCTTGGAAATCCTGGATACGCAGTTTTTGGAAAAGTCATAGAAGGCATGGATGTAGTCGACCAGATAAAATCTGTGAAAACAACCACGAAAGACCGTTATAACGACTGGCCTGTCGAAGACATAGTCATAGAGAAGGCATATGTTAAGGGATGATTGAAATCATATTCCCAACATCTTCCTGATTTTAATAATTATTTTCTTGACAACTCCTGGAGTCTCAAGTTTTCCATCCGGACTACAGTATCTATCCTCTACTAGTGTATCCTTCTTTACACATTCCAAGTCAATAAAGCATCCGGAACATAGCTTGATCTGACCCTCGTTATTGCATAATGCATCCTTGTAGACCTGGTTTCTGGGAATGCATTTATCCTGAATCATACAGTCACCACAGACGAATTCGCTCGAGTTTTCACTTGCTACAAGATAAC
>CAYREE010000129.1:0-6425 GCA_964423225.1 uncultured archaeon
TAGGATTCCTTTCGTTCACATTATCAAGTATATTTGTGACATTATTTTTTGGAATACCTCTTGATCTTACAGTCCCATCATTGACGATAGCTCATCTAGCTTTAATATTTATTCTACCGTTCTTATCCGCTATTCTTAGAGCGTTTAGTCCAGTCTTGACTTTTACGCAGATTCATTATGTTTCATTATTGTCTACTATAATTGGAGTGCTCGCATTATTCATGGCAGCTTTTGGATTGTGATATTATGACAAAGATTATTGTTGAATCGGGTTTGGTCTTCAATCTTGGAGGATATTTTGTGGAAAGTCGAGTTAAAGTGGATTTTATTGATATTATCGTTGGAAATCCTCTTACAGAGGACATTAAGATAGACGCTCCGATCCTAAGTAAAAAGATGTTAAAAGACTTGTCTAAGAAAGGTCTGATATTGGAGTATGTGCAGAAAGAAGATTCGTTAAAGGATAAGCTTGAAGAGGTTCAGAAGATCATTGTGGAAAAACTTGGTACTATTGAAAATGAATAGGATTGTCAGATCATTTCTGTTTATCAGCATCATAGTTTTTATTGCTGGTTGCAGTAGGGAAGAGCAATTCGACTATACTAAATGCCTTGAGAAACCTGACCTTGATGAAAGAGATATGTGTCTTTACAATGGTGTGAATGCTAGCAAAGATCGTAATGTATGCTTGAATATTTTAAAAAGAGAATTAAGAGCTAAATGCTTTTTGGATCTCGCTTTGAATACTGGGGACACATCTTATTGTGGGTTGATAGGTAATGAACATGGTTTTAATTCCTGTATGAAAGAAGTCGCTATTAATAGGCGTGATCCATTCATTTGTGATAGAATCATCATGGCATCATATCGTGAAGATTGTAAGATCACTGTTGAAAACCTTTTACAACCAGGTTCTTAATAATATTAGATGAATAATTATGAATTTCTCGAAAAGTTCGTAATGGCATCCATGGGTGGACTAGGACTATTAGGTTTGGTTCTGACAATCATTGGTTTATTCATTCCCATAGCGTTAGTTGTACTGCTTTATTATTCACGGAAGAAAAATGGGGCTATGGTAGCATTGGATCTAAGAGACCTGGTTTTAAAATCCGGTTGGATCAGTATATTAGCAGGTCTTGTTATGGCTGTCGCCTCACTTTCTACAGTAGTATTGATGATATTGTTATTACTCTACTTCACGCAAACTATTCTATAATATATAATAAATATTTATAATATATAAACTTTGTTTATATATTATCTATTCTTGCTTTTTGTATGCGTGTTACAAGCGTATCTATAGAAGCCTCTACCTCTTTGCTTAATGGATCGCCTAATCCAAAATTCAATGCCTGTACACCAATGAAATAAACAATAATACCCTTGTCTTCAAGCATCTTTGAAAAAATTCTCATAGGCATCCTATGAGTCGAATAATTATGATTCTCAATGGAATCCAGGTCTAGCAAACATACCTGCCCCGGATCTCCATTAAAAACTCCGGCATCAAAGACCACTACATGTTCAGGTGCAAAATTTAGTATAACACTAATAAAATTTTCAGGTACAGTCGATGCGAATAACACCATAAAGGAACCATCCGCATATTTCTTCAACTTATTAGCAAGATGATACCCAAAAGCATCATCCCCATTTAGTTCATTGCCAATACAGACAAAACACACCCTTCCAATAAAAAGATCGTCCATCATTCATAGGCTATAAGTTAATCTCAAAACCCCACACTTCAGAGGCTATTTGAAACCATCCAAGGGTGAATAGGATGGAGAAAATCAGGAGATTCACGATGATTACAACATTAAAAGCCTTCATACCTTCAAGTCCATAGAGCATACCTAAACCCTTGACCTGAAGATGCATTGACCAAGCCATGAAAACCAAACTGAAAATAGAATAGATCAAAAGTTCTAAGACACTATATTCAGAAAGGATGGGAAGGAATATACGCAATAATGTGAACACTACTATTATTAGAAGATAAGGTATCAAACTGAATCCGAATATACACGCAAGTTTATCTATCTTAGCCTTCACATTGAAGATAGATAGAGTAAGATACATAGAAACCGCTCCAATACCACCTATGACAATGCCATAGATTGGAGACATGACTATCACTAACAGATTAGACCATATTCCAAGCTCGAAAGAAAGTATGAACGATAATGTAGATATGAATCCAAGGACTGCAAGAACAAGCATTAAATCATGTAAGGGGAATTTCTTCTTTATCACCTCGAAAACAAAAGATGGTTTAGCCAGGACAAACCAACAAATCTCAGTGAAAGAACTGATAAAACCAGATACAGCATCGAATATCTTCATACTAGTGTCCTGTTCAACAGAAACATAAACAGGCATCTCCTGCATCTCTTTTCGTTTCCCAGAAGTATCCATATTTCCAGGCCTACCATTTGTTGGATCCGGTTCCACCATCGCCATCATCTGGTCCTGTTGACCAGGAATTCCTGGAACCCCTCCAGACTGTCCCCCATAAAGCATAGTGAAAGCCTGATCTATCAATACCTGAGCCTCATCAAATCTCCGAGCATTATATAGATCCCTAGCAGACTCCCATAATTGTACGATAACCGTCAAATCCCTGTTGTAAAAGCGTTTATCATGCAATTCAGTGTTTAAAAAAAGGAGTCTCTCCCTCACCTGATCAGGATCCATTAATTAAAATTGTTAACCAGTGATTAAATAAGATGCACGGATTTTCAATTGCACAAGAACTAATGAAAAAAGTTAAAGATTTAAAGGAAAAAAATGGGTCTGGAAAAATCACAAGGATTAGGATAAAATGTGGTAAGAACGTATTCCATGATCCTTGCGAACTCACACAAGCATACAAACTACTTTCTCCAGAATATGGACTAAAAGACACAAAACTCGAGATAGAATGGGTAGAAGGTAACGACTGCAAACTAGAGGGAATTGACGTTGAAGATTTTAATAATACATCTAAATAATAGATCATGCTAGATAAAGAAAAGATAAAAAGCGAGGGTATCAAGATACTTGAAGAATTTTCAGAAACACTAAAAAAAGTCCCGGAAACAGAAGAAACCCATTATGTTGTAGATATGAAGAATGTACAACGTAATGATGATAAACCATTGATAAAAAAAGGATTCTCAGACAAACTATTTAAACTAGCACCTAAGACCCAGGACGGTTATGTTGTTGCAGAGAAAGGACAATAATTAAATCAATTCTTCAAATGATGAGATAATTTCTCAAGCTCGCTCAAATGCTCTTTCTTAAAAGATGCGAGTTTCTGATACATTAAACAACCACTCGGATCATTACAGGTTTTAGCCTGCCGACTATAAACCTTTATTGCATCTTTCAATAATTTGATCCCAATATGAACTGCCTCCTTAGAAGTCATACCCTCAACAATCAAGTCATGCAGCTTTTCATAATCAAAGATGTGCTTTTTCTTCTCCCCATATTCATCAGACGAACCATATAACTCCTGGAAAACCATCCAAGTCTCATATGAAGCAAGAGATTCATACTGCATTTCAAGAACTTCAAGATGATCAATAGCATCACGAGATAATTTATGAAAAACCGAACATACTTTAGTATCAACAAGCCTATCAGACGCTTGCTTATAGAATTGGTGGATGTCCTTTTCCATCTGCATTAATTCTTCGATGTCTTCAAGGGCATTGCCAGTCATCTTACCAATTAAAAAGATGGGACTTATCTTAAATAAATCATAATAACTAAAATATGCTAGTAAAGAAGATAATGTCGGAAAAACTCGTGATGCTTAATCCAGGACAGACAATCAGACACGCTGCAAAACAAATGGCAGAAAACAATATAAGCGGGCTAATAGTAGTTGAAAAAGGAAAGGCTGTTGGAATACTGACAATGAAAGACATTCTAAAAAAGGCGGTCTCACAAGACAAAGACCTACATAAAACGCTTGTAAGAGACATAATGACATCTCCTGCAATCACTATCAGTCCACTTTCAAAGGTGGAAAGCGCAGCGAAAAAAATGAGGGAAAAAAACGTTAAAAGACTTGTTGTCGTCAATTCTGAAAATAGGGTGGCAGGAATAATAACCGCGATGGATATCATATCAAATCTGCCAGGATTAATGGAAGTTATGTTTGATACATGGGTAAAGCCTGTTTGGAGATGAATACCTGACAGATCATTCAGAGGAGATACTACCCTTCTCCACTCCTTCCACAGCTAAAAGCTTCTTAAAAAAACTCACAAGATAAACATAGTCCGCTTTTGCAATCTCCCGTGTTTCATCAAAATGGAGGCCATTCCAACGGTTTTCAATAGAATCAAGTATTTGTTCTACTTCAGTTCCACGCTCATAATAGAAGACTATATGTCGTACAACCCCGATAACTCCAAAACTATCCAATTTATCAGCGTCATATAGGATCCTCGACTCGGTTGTCTTACGCTTGGAATTGTTGATATTAGTATCATGTAGTATTATCGATTCTAATACTTGAGGTATCTTGGATTTAGGGAAATCCTCTTCAAGAAGAAGGGGTTCTGCAAGAAGTGCGCTTTTCTCACCATGGACTTCCAGACCATAATGTCTTCCAAGATCATGTAATGCAACAGCTGCTGCAAGTGTTTCAAGGTCTCCACCCAACTTAGTTGATAGCATTTTAGAACGATCCCATACCCGTTGTAAATGATCCACTCCATGTGCAACAGACACAAGCGGAGCTAATGCCATCTCCACTTCAGCCCGTTGTATTAATAATTCGAACCATTCATCTGCATCCATTCCCATCCCACCTAGCATATAGTTTATGATCAATACCTAATGAATCAATGATTTTACCTACAATAAAATTTAGGGCCTCATCTATTGATCTTGGATTGGTATAAAATGATAGGTTTGGCGGTAATATAATTGCGCCCGCCATCTTTAACTTCCTCATGTTTTCAATAGCTGGAAGCGATAAAGGAGTATCACGAGGAACCGTGATTAATTTCCATCCCATCTTCAATGCATTCTCAGCACATCGACTTATCAGATTATCACAATATCCATTTGCGATAGCTGAAAGCGTTTTCATGCTGCATGGAACAACAACCATCGCATCAACGATAAAAGACGAGCTTGAAAGCCTTGAACTCAAATCTTTCTCATCATAAACATAAGCTGCAATATCCTCTATCTCCTTAAAATCAGTTGATTCCTCGTATTTTCCAACATCCTCTGCACCCTTGGAGATGATAAGATGCAGTTCAACTTCTAACTTAGCTAATTCTTCAACAAGCCGCTTGCCGATAACAACACCTGAAGCACCAGTAATTGCAACAACAACCCTCATATTATCAACTATTATAAAGATAGTACGACTATAAGAATACCATGGAGTATACCCTTATTAGTGAGGGCAAAACTAGGCTAAGAGTCCCAGAATCCGAAAAACTATTAAAAAGCAACGAAGTATTCTACAACCCACATATGGAGGTTAGCCGAGACATAACAGTAGCATTAGTTAAGACTATCAAGCCAGACAATTACTTGGATCTACTAGCAGCTTCAGGAGCCAGAGGTATTAGGATATTATCTGAGACAGGTATCCAAACCATGTTAAACGACCTTAATCCAAAGGCAGTGGAAAAAATAAGGGAAAACCTCAGATTAAACAATCTAGAGGCGGAAGTCACCAATCTTGACGCAAAAAGTATACTAGCACAAGATAAATACGGATTTATCGACATAGATCCCTTTGGCCCACCAGTAGAATTCATGGACGCTGCAGTATCATCTGTAAAAAATGGTGGTTTTATTGCAGCAACTGCCACAGACACTTCAGCATTATCAGGAACATATCCAAAAGCTTGTATGAGGAAATACGATGCACATCCAGTAAGGACAGATTATTATAATGAGCTTGGATTAAGGATACTTGCAGGCTTCATGGCAAGGACTGGACTACGTCACGGTTATGGTATCAATATACTGTTCGCACATACAACAAGACATTATATGAGGGTTTTTGCACGTTTTACTAAAAGGGGAAAAGTAGTGAGGGAGACTGTAAAAAAGACCGGTCTTATCAAACATTGTTTCAATTGTCTAGAAAGGGAATATACTGGATGGATAAATCCCGAACCCTGTATTTGCGGTAGTGAACCGAAGATTGCAGGAGCCTTATATCAAGGCAAGACAGCTGATGAGACAATATGCGAACAGGTGATAAACGAGTTATTAGAAGGACAATACAATACTCGACGGCAATCCACAAAGATTGTAGAACTAGTGAAAAACGAGCAGACAGTAGATAAACCATACTATGACATACATAAGATAGCTGCAAAAATGAAGCGGTCTGTCCCACCGACTGAAGAGATATTCCACCATTTAAAATCTAAGGGTTTTAGAGTCTCCCA
>CAYREE010000130.1:0-6395 GCA_964423225.1 uncultured archaeon
ATCGAGAATGTCATTGATTTTTTCCATATGATCGGTTTTGAATCAAATTTCAGTACCTTGAATATAATCCTACCTGTTGGAATATCATTCTATACTTTTCAGACATTAAGTTATACTATCGATATCTACAGGGGTAAATTATCCCCTACGAGAAATATAATAAATTTTTCGCTATTTGTAAGTTATTTTCCACAGCTTATTTCAGGCCCTATTGAGCGGGCTAAGGATCTGATACCAAAGCTTGAAAAAAAGAAATCTTTTAATGATGTCAGGTTTAAACAGGGGATTTATCTCTTTTTGTATGGTTTTATAAAGAAGGTTGCTATCGCCGATACTCTTTCCCTCTTAGTGGATGGTGTGTTCAGTCAATCATCTCCCTTGGGGATAGAAGTATTGTTGGCTACTTATGCATTTGCATTTCAGATCTATTGTGATTTCTCGGGTTACTCGAATATGGCGAGAGGGATATCATATATGTTTGGTATTGAATTATCGAGAAACTTTGATCTGCCATATTTTTCACGATCATGTTCTGATTTCTGGAGGAGATGGCATATTACCCTCTCTTTCTGGCTGAGGGATTATCTCTATATACCCTTAGGTGGTATGTATGGTCGTTTTTTAGGTTTGCTCCCTTTGTTTGCGACCTTTTCTCTGATTGGTTTATGGCATGGTGCTTCATGGCATTTTGTCTTATGGGGGGTATACTGGGCTTTACTTACTTATCTTACTCGTCTTCTTGGTAAACTCTTTAAAGGCGTATCTTGGATGGTTATTTTTCTGGATTCGTCCTTAGGAAGATTAAGCTCTAAAGTTGTTTTATTCCATGCGGCATGTTATAGTTGGATAATATTTAGGGCACAGGATTTAACCCAGATAATAGATTATACCTGGATTCTAATGTCGTTAAACGATATCACCCCCTTATTTAATCCTGTTTTCACGCAATTACATATCGCTATCCTCTTTATCCTGATATATGAATCTTATCAATATCGTAGTTGCGATGAGTTCTTCATATTGGAACAGCGGATTTATTATCAAGTATTTTTTATCTTAACCCTGTTTTTCTTGTATATTAATTCCGAGCCTATTGCAGATACTGCATATATTTACTTTCAATTCTGATTTTATTGGGTTAACATATGTTTGATGAAAGATTGAGTAAAACTTGGCGGGATATTATTTGTTTATTTCTTTTTTCCATTTTTGTTAAATCGTTTTTCTTTTACTTGGCTTTGGACTGGTATAGTGATGATGAATTTTTATTTATTTATTCTGCTAGATTATTCGCTGATGGGCATATGCCTTATGTGGATTATATCTATTATTATCTGCCTGCTTTCATCACGATCTTGTCGATACCACACTTCTTTTTTGAGAACTCGTTTTATGTCCTTCGGATCATCACTAGTATTCTGGATAGTTTTAATGCTTGTCTGATCTATCTTATCGCAAAAAATATTTACTCTCGCAAAACCGGGATTTTAGCCACTATATTATATCTTACAAATGTTCTCTCTATCAAGAATTCTGTTGTTACTATGAGTGAGCCTTATATGCTCTTTTTTATCCTACTTGGTTTTTATATCTTGCATCGTTTTAGGAACGAGTTTTTTTCTGCATTCTTTTTTGCTATAGGGTTTTTCATTAAGCAATGGGTGTTTTTGATAATAATGCCTGCAATCCTCTATCTTGTAATCTGGAGGAAGCAGTCTCCAAAATTATTAGTCTATATATTTTTATTTTTATTTGTTTTTTCAATTCCTTTGCTATTTATCCTCGATGATTTCATACTTGGGACAAAAGCCTATCTATTCTTACAGACCCGTTTTAGCATGTTGGATCGGTTGATTGTAATCGGATTCATACTCTTTTTAACACAGCCTTTTTTACTCCTACTTTATTTTCCGATTGTCCTGACTAAGCTGAAAGTCGATAATAACTATCTATTGATCTGGTCTGCCTCAACCTTAATATTCTTTTCATTTAAAGTGGTCTATGCTATTCATCACTTGTTGTTGACATTACCCCCGACTTGCATCATCGTAGCTCATCTATTCATAAGATATTCCGAGAAAGTCAAGACAGAGGGGCTTGATAAATATATTTTCAAAATATTCTCTGTTTTCGTTATAATATTGTTTTTACCCGTCTACTATCAGTTATTGTCGTATTATGGTCCTCTCCCAAATAGGTCTGAGGGAATCGATATGATTTCAGATTATCTTCGTAAGAATGCGTTTAATGATTCGATGATCATTCAAGACCAGGCTTATTATAGCTATTTTTCAGGCGTGGATGATGTGACACATCATGGCTGGTGTCTTAACATGGATCATTTTTACTTAGATGACGTTATTTTCGTCATTAATGAGACTAGACCCGCGTATATTGTCGCCACATACGAGGGTAGATATCCTGAGGGTGCTATAGCGTATTTTAATGAGACTTATACTCTAATAGACTTTTGATATGGTGGTTATCCATATCTTTTTGAGAATAGATACAATAAATCAATCTATAAACCGAGGTTGATGCATGAATTTTTTTCCAGGAAGATACCGTATTAATATAATCCTTGAAACTCTAGTATTATGTAAATACTAGTATTATTAAAATGGTTCGTTATGATAAGCATATTATCACCATAATTTTTTTAGCTATCTTGATCAAATCCACTGTTTTTTTCCTTGCTTTAACAAGCTATGATGATGATGAGTTCTTCTACATCAATGCTGGGCGGCTTGTAGCTGAAGGCAATATACCGTATAAAGATTTTGTGTATTGGTATCCTCCAGGATTCCTAATTATTACTGCATTACCCCATTTTTTCCTCAATGATTCTTTCATGGTCCTACGGATAATTACGGGTCTAGTTGATATTGGAAATTCCTTGATTATCTATCTTATCGCCCAAAAGATGTATTCTTCAAGGATTGGATTATCCTCTTCTATCATCTATCTGTTAAATATTCTCTCAATAGGCACTGCTTCTACGACAAGAACCGAACCTTATATGTTGTTTTTTATGTTATCCGGCTTCTATTTTATTATCGTTAAACGATATATTAGACTAGCTGCTTTTTCTTTTGCATTTTGTATTTGGATAAAATATTGGACCATCCTGTTCTTTCTACCACCGGTTTTATTCTTGATAATTAAGAAAGAAGTTGATTTAAGATTCATTGGATCGATCCTATTATTTTTACTAGTGTTGTCAACTGTCTTGATTCCCGTCTTTTATGATTATGTTCTTGGTTTCTGGACTTATTTGTCTATTAGAAATGCTAGTAGTTTTTCATATAAGGTTATCACTCTACTGTTCATGTTGCTATTATCTCAACCATATGTCTTTTTAATCTATCTTATAACAATTGACAAGAAGAGCTTAGTGAGGATTAATTTTCTTCACATATGGTTTTTCACCACGATTCTATTCTTGTTATTCCCTTATCTTACAACTGAAAACCAGCTTTTGTTGACTCTCCCCGCATCATGTATCATCTTCTCAAAGCATTTCATCCGGCTACTGGAGAGTATAAACCATGATATTATCAGTAAATTATTCTATACAGCACTTCTTCTGCTTTTGGTCGTTCCAACTTTACAGTTCTATCCAGGTTTATTCTATGTGTCTTTGAATATGCCTAAGGAAAGATACGATCCCGTCATTAACTATCTTGTCTCAGAATCTGTTGAGGATTCTTTAATCCTGCAGGATCGTGGATTATATGCGTATCGTTCGGGAATAAAGGATAGTACTTTGCATAGCTGGGGATTCTATGATGGTTTATTTCGGCAAGAGGACATTGAGTATATCATTGAGTCGACAAGACCGTCAATAATTCTTGTTACCTCAAATATTTCTTATCCAGATGAGTCTTATGCTTATTTTAACAGTGAATTCGAGCTTATTGACCTAGGCTATCATGACTATCCCCTGGTATACGCTACTGGTTTTTCAAACTCAACGTTTAAACCACGGATATTACATGATATAATATCGGAAAGGATCGGGATGAGGGATTGATTGGCATATTTTTTTATTCTTTTAAAAAATAATTAACAATCTTTTATACATGTCAGTTATTTTATCCAATTTTTCCACTTTTGTTAAAGGTAGAAGAATTACAATCTTAGATATTACTAAACTCTTTCTAATGTCAATTTTAATTAAATTGTTTTTCTTTTATCTGGCTTTGGATTGGTTTAATGATGATGAATTCTTGTTCATAAGTTCTGCTAAGTTATTTGCAAATGGAAATATGCCCTATGTTGATTTTATTTACTACTATCTTCCTGGTTTATTCATTATATTGTCAATCCCGCATTTCTTCTTTGAAAACTCTCTTTATGTGTTAAGATTGATGACTCTGATACTGGATTCATTTAATGTTTGCCTGATCTTCCTTATAGCACGAGGATTGTATTCTAGGAAGACTGCTCTTCTGGCGGGAGTTCTCTATATATTCAATTTCATCTCAATTAAGAATTCTGTTGTGACTATGAGTGAGCCTTATATGCTCTTTTTCATATTGCTTGGTTTTTATACACTCCATCGGTTCAAGAATGAGTTTTTTTCAGCATTCTTTTTTGCATTGGGTTTTTTTATTAAGCAATGGGTTTTCTTGATAATACTTCCGACACTCATATATCTCGTTTTAAAGAGGATTCAGTCTATCCGTTTAATCATCTATATCATAGTCTTTCTATTCGTGTTTTCACTGCCTCTATTCTTCATCTTCGATGACTTTCTGCTTTGCACAAGAATCTACTTGTTCCTACAATTGTCTTCTCCCTTGATTGGGCGTTTGATACCAATTGTATTCATATTCTTGTTGTCGCAGCCTTTTTTACTTTTACTTTATTTTCCCTTAGTTGAAGGGAAACTTCGTTTTGGTTTTAATCATCTATATGTTTGGTCTATGACAACAGGTTTGTTCCTTTTTTTTAAGACTATTTATCCTGAACATCATCTATTATTGACCTTACCTCCAACGTGCATCATCGTTTCGCATCTGCTCATCCAGTATTCTGAGATTATTAGGACTGATAGGATTTCACGGTTCTTCATCCCCCTATTCTCTGTGATCATCATTTTAGTGATGATACCTGCTTATTCAATACTCTTAACGCATTTTGGTCCTGTTCCAAATGTGTCAGAAAGGGTCTATATTGTGTCAGATCATATTCGTCGTAATGTGCCTGAGAAGGGTAGGATACTCCAAGGGCACTCATATTATAGTTATCTTTCTGGTGTGGATGATGTGACAACTCATGGATGGATATTGAAAAAGGAATTATTTGATCTTTCTGATTTGGAATATATTATACTTGAGACGAAACCAGCGTATATTATATTGACTTATGATCGCCAATTCCCGGATGGTGCAGTAGAATATCTTAATAGCACATATGAATTCATTGATCTTGGTTATGATGGGCTTCCTTACTTGTATAAGACTGGATACAATGTGTCTATCGCTAAGCCTAGGTTGATGCATGAAATATTCTCTAGGAAACTGTTGGATTGAGTGTGTTGTTTGTGCATGTTTCCATCATCACGGTATCATGTATTGTACTGCATAAGCTGCTTTCTGCGGTTTTTATTGCTATCTTAAGGATGCATTCATCTCTTAAATCAGTGTCTTTGATTATTATGCATAAGGAATGATCGTTTAGGTTTATGATAACTTCTTTAAAACATTCTCCCTTAATCCGTTCATTCTCTATAGAACTACATAAAGTCATATCGCTCGTATTGCTACCTGTCTTTTTCACACAATCAAGCATTATCTTTTCATCTTTAATCAAGTCGCATATCTGTTTTTCAGTTCTAAGTACAGCAACCCTACGATAACACACGTCTCTGTCTAATGTTTTGACAATCTTTTTGCAAAGGTGTTTGTCTCTTAATCTGATCCCCATTTCCTTATTGCATATGTCCTGGACCCTTCTATTCGATATTTTCTCACATAAATCTGCCTGGTTATTCTTGACGGCTAGATTCTTATAGCAATAGTCTCTGCTTGAAGCATTTTGTATTACTGTGCAGAAGAATGGATCTTCAATAGCTTCTGTATAACATTTTCCCTGAGTTTCCAACTCATTTATACTCTTGCAGATGCTACCGTTTTTTTCCGTTATAGCTATCTTGTATATGCAGAAGTCTTGGATATATTTATCCTCTATTTTTTTACATGGAATTTCTGAATTAGTCTCTTGTGCATAATTTGTGTAACACTGGTCTATATCAAGCCTGTTCGGTAGTTTATCGCATATTTCATAGTCTGAAGCAGTTACTGCGATAATCTTTATGCATTTAACAAAGTCTTTTTTTATGAGTTTTTTTGAACATAATGATGGATCGTTTTTAGATAAAGCTACTTTAA
>CAYREE010000131.1:0-2730 GCA_964423225.1 uncultured archaeon
ACCCTCCCAACAACCCATCCACCCAAGCTAGATACTCCATCAGCATCAGTTACAGAGAGTTTGTTAAAGCATGTTAGCTCATCTCTAGGGGTCTGTCTCTTTGTTACTACATGATGTATGGAATCATAGACTCCCATCGAATCTGGCGCCATCAGCCTAAACATTGCAGGGAGATTGAATTGATTTGTGAACCTACCAGTAACATAGAAGTCTCTGATATGTTTGATGAAATAATCAGGATTCAAGATTGCAGTAAGATAATCCTTACTCTCTCTACTTGCACCTATCTGGATTATACTGCTTCGATCATATCCAAAAGGAGTTATTATCCTTAATGCACTAGGTTGTTCTTTATCATCAATTACAGGACGCCTCACACCATCCACTGTCTTACCCACAGGAATCCCATCAGTCAAGATTGTTCGTACTGTATCAGCATTGAATTCTCCAAGGCCAGCTACAACAGTATATGCTCGATCCATTAACGGAGTTTGATCCCCAACCTCCTTCAAAAAATCAGAATACATCGTCGGCGGATCGAGAAAAATCCTCCTAACAGGATCAAACCGTTGGCCTGGCCTATGCATCGACATGATAAATAAAAAGAAAAATAGAAAGAAAAAGAAGGATTATTCTTGTCCGAATCTCTGTTTTATTTCAGCCTTTCGAGCCCTAACAACTGGATCTTTCTTCCCAGTCTTTGGATTAGCAACTGCTTGATCCAGGAATGCCTGGGCATCTTCAGCATCCTGCCCTCCAAGAGTCCGGTTCCCTGTCCAGTTATTGATGCTTGCAGCAGTGCTTTGAACTGCAGATAATACTTGACCGGCTTGACCACCTGCGTCTAACGCAGCCTGAAATAATGGTTTTGGATCGACACCCATAGCACCAAGTTGTCTTACTGTCTCCTGTGCAGTATGGCTTGTTTCGCCTCTTGTCTGTAGTGTAGTTACTGGATCTCCTTGTGCGGGAGCATCCTGCTTAGGCGGAGCTGCTGGCGGAGCATCCTGCTTAGGCGGAGCTGCTGGCGGAGCATCCTGCTGCTGAGGCGGAGCTGCTGGCGGAGCATCCTGCTTAGGTGGTTGAGTACTACCTAAATCCTTTGGTCCATCCGTCTTTTCGTCAATATTGGGTGGTGTTGTAGTGCCTCCAGCACCCATTTGGTCACTACCCTTACCCCCTTTAGCCGCTGATTTTCCTAATTGACTTGATTTACTCATCGTTATTTCAACCTCATGAATATATTATACCATAAAATATGGGATATCCAGGTTTTTAAACGCCCTTTTTCACTGTGAACTGCATTATATTTTACATGACCGGCCAAACCCCGATTATCACACAACCTGGGACTGGCACACCACAACAAGTCTCAGGCGTAGATTTCGAGGCAAACCTGTTAAAACTAAACAAAGGCCATCTATTAGGTCGGCAGATGGCTGAAAACATACGGCAGGAAAGCTTTGTTTTCAGGGAGAATCTGGACAAAGTCAGAGAGCTAGAACCACATGAAGTAATTAATGCTGTGGAAGAATTAGTGCCCGTATTTGCCGAGGGAAAACCCAATGATGGCCTACAGGCCATTAATCTTCTTATGACCCGCGCCAGAGGCAAAGACATGGATCATATACACAATTCATTCTATGCCGCTCACCTAAGAGGTAAGAAACTCGCTGACGTAGACAATGAGACTATGGCAGCTTCTCTTCTAATCGCAGGAAGAAGCACTCGAGGGACGCGTGACCTAGATGCTTGGGTAAGGCAGAATTCTGATAAAGAAATCCAGGCCGCTATCATGGGCCAGACCAGGACGATCAAACTATCTTCTAATTGGAAGAGTGACCAACACCGAGAATGTATTCGTGGTTCTCTGAACAATACGATAGGATTCCTCGCTTCGAAGATGAGAAGGCAAAGCATGCTGAAACGCACATCAGTACTCATGTTAAACAGCATACTTGAAATGGAGCCTGAACACGATTCAGTCGAAGTGCCAGGCAGCATGTCATATCGAGAACATTTGCAAAGTCAAGAGACAGCATATTATTATAGAGGCCATGAATTCCATGCTGTTGCACAAGTCGCACAATGCATATATTCACCAATTTTCAGGACCAATCTTGCAGACAGGTTGAATTTCATGGGAGTTCATTCACTCGATTACTCGGCATCATCTGCGAAAAGAGCGGCCTCAAGGATATTAAGCTCAGGCACTACAACACCGGGAGGACTAGAAAAAATAGAAGATGAAACCCTCATAATGTATGCAGCAAACATGTGCCATAGCATGAGATACCAAGACATTCGAGTGCCATATTCTGCTGCCAAAGGCGTTGGAAAGATGCTTGCAAGACTAGATGACAATGAAGTATACAATCATCAGATGGACACGCTTTCTGGTATGGTCGAGGGCGGCGAAGAAGATGTGAGAATCAATGGCATAGGTGGAAGAGACACAGTGAGACAATGTAGTGTCATAGCCATGAAAAATGCTGGACGATATGCTCAAGGAGAAGATAAAAAGGCTAAGGCGCTTGAAATAATGTTAGAGTTCATTGATGATCCAGGAGAACTTGTAAGAAGAGAAGCAGTTAGGGGAATTTCAAGTGTGTTTTGCGGAGTCCGTGATTGGGGTACTGCCAACATTGTTCGCACACGGTTACAAGATTATCTTGCACATCCAATAGCTGAAGTCCGAGAAGCGGCAGAACAAGCATTATCAAATACTAT
>CAYREE010000131.1:2740-6378 GCA_964423225.1 uncultured archaeon
AACTACGTTTCAAACAGAGGTGAGCGTTCACCACAATGGATGCAAACCTATTGTGAGACAACTGAAGAAATGTTCGAAACCCCTCCAGAAGTCAATGATGAATCAAGGGCGAGATTTGTAGTGCGGATGGGAAATAAGGTTGCAAGATCACTAGATAATGAAGGGCGTAGAGCCCCATATCATGACTTTGATCGTATGGTACAAAAATACCCGGACTATGGGCAGGATGCATATGACAAACATGGAACAAACACAATAATCAATGAACCTATGATAGGACGTCATAGGAGTTTACGAGGGGAAGACACTAGTGACCTGCCCGAAGCACGATCATGGATCAAAGAATCGCTAGAAGCAATAGAAGACCCAGACCAGTTAGAACACGCAGCACTATCTGTAGCAAACGCTTGTGCGTCATCATCAAATACTCCAGATGAACTTGATAGCTGTCTAAGTAGAGCTGTTGGAAGACTGGATGCAGACAGAAAAAACAATCTTACAAGAAATTTAATCGCAAATGGAGGAGAATCCTATGTCATCGCTGCAAGGCTTAACAAATACAATAGCACTGATGAACTTAGAGTAGCGATAATAGACGGGCTCATAGACGTTCAGGCTATGGGCAGGGACGGTTATGACATACGCGACCTTAGGGTGGAATTAGCAGAAGATGTAAAAGACTATGACAGGAACGCTGATACAGCCATAAAACTGATAAGACATTGGAGCAAACATAGAGGCAACGATAATCTAGTCGATATTGTAGGAAAAGCCATGCAGCATAATAGGGACCGCAGATGCCATGTCAGAGTAGCCGATGAATTACTAGACCATTTAAACCCGCAAAGAGTAGAGAGAAATACAACGATATTCGAAGCTGTGAGAGGCAAGTTTGGTGCAGGCTATGAGGGAGATAGGACCGTGTCAATGACTACAGCGGTAAAAATCCTCCCATACATGGGGCATCCAGACGAATATGTGAGAGAAGAAGCCTGGAAGACAATGAACTATGCAAGAGACCATATGAGCGAGGAAGACTCACATCAGATGTTGGTTAGAATATCTGAGTATACCGCATCCCCTGTTGCGGCAGTGAGGGACAAAGTAATTGAGAAGATTGACGGTGATATAAAGGCCCTAGAAAATAAGCAAGCTCATATTACAAGCAAGATGTCGATCGCCCCGGCTGAAATGGATGATGGAAGCCTGGCAGTAGTGCAAGGGAAATTAAAGAGATTGAATGAGTTAAAACAGGCAAGAGAAGCGGTTCCCCAAATGGATGATGATGCCAAATTCAAATTCCTAAGGCAGACAAACCAGACCTATCTAAGCGAGCATACTATATGCGGTGTCATAGATCATCATGTCGCAGTTGCCGCCGAGATGGATTCAGATGAAAACAAATTAAAAGTCCATCAGATAATGGTGGATAATCCCGCGATCTCGACTGAAAGAGAGATTGATAGACGGTCTGATCGCTGTAGGAATGTAACATCTACAACAAATGAGCTCCTAGTTGCAGATTCAAGGATACACTTGACACTACATGACGAGGATGCCCGCCTAGCATATGCCCAAGGATTGATTACAAGTATAACCATGAGTGGTGATGAAGATGGTAGTTGGCGTAATTACGCACATTATGCTACACACTATGCATCAGAGTTCGCCCAGGGATTCAGCAAAGACGCGGCAGGAGACCAAAGAAGAGTATCGCTCATCACATCATTGGATGAAAGCATACCATTGAAAGAAGATAGTTGTGGATCATGCCAATCACGAAGAAAAATCATATCCTCAATGAGTGATAGGGGATTAAAGGTCACACATTGTGCATCATATCTTGAAAACCATACAGGCGGTATCGAAGAAGAATTCACATGGGTGGACGGAATACAACGCAATATACCACAGGATGAAAGAGGAGATGCATGCCGTATACAGCTGATCACAGCATATGGAAAATCACATATCAGAAAACATGACAGATATAAGACCTGGCTTCCACCACGGATGGTTCATATGGCCCACAGCGCCTCTTGCGATACTGCAAAAGTCGAGATGGTTAGACTAGCATTAGCTAATACTGATCCGGATACAATATCCAACGCGACAAATGAAGTGTATATCGTTGGGATACACATGGCAAAGGATGCTAACGGAGATGCATGCCGAACACAGCTTGTCGAAGAACTTGACAAATACACTCATGTTGAAACTGCCAAAACCGCTATCTCAGAGGCTAAAATCAAGATACAATCTACAGTCTCAGATCCTGCGGTTAGAATACAACATGCTAAAAACCTTATCGCTACTGCAGACTCTAAGACAGCTCATCAAGTCCTTCCACTTGTCGCCGAATTCAAGGATAATACAGACGACGATACTAGAGAATCCTTATTGACTGAACTAGACTCTGCTAAAGGATTAAAGGGGCCGAATGTCGATGAACGAGTTGCAAAGACAAGGATCCAGATAGTAGATTCTATCCAGGATCCTGATAGACGGCTGAGTCAGGTAAATGCTGCAGTACAATCAGCCAATGAGTCAAATGCAGAGGAAGTGCTTAAATGGGCAGTAAAATCAGTTAGAGAATTAGATAATCCAGCGAAAAATGCAATGATAGCCCAGATAGACTCTGCACCAGGGCTTTCAGCCGATGCAGTGCAGACAACAGTAGTCAATGCCAAGTCAGGCATAGTCGAACAAATGGGTTTGCAAGAAAGATATGACTTTGCACTTGAATTAGCGCCACATGCTAACGAGCATAATGCTGAAGCGGTTCGAGCTAATCTTGCAGGAGTCGCCTGGCATAACTTCATACCAGCAGGGCCAGCTGAAGACCCCGACAAATTCAATAATGAACTCCTACACGCAGTATGTGATTGCCCAGCATCAACTCTCAGAGATCATGAAAACGGATATGCTGAGATCAAGATGCATATCATCGGGCGGATGAACCATGAGAACAGGATGACAGAAACCCTCAATCTATTAAAGCAGGTTAATCCTAGGACAGTAGACTCTGTTACACAATGGGCTGCAGAATATGCAAGCAAGTTAGATGGGCCAGACCAAGAAAGGATCATGAAAAGCGGATTAGAGGCTGAACAAGAGGGTAAACCAGAGAACATAGAGGCCATGACAAGAGCCAAGATACAAATACTAAGAACAAAGGATGTGGGTGAACAATATACCGAATGCGTGTCGATGATAGGAAATGCTAATGAAGTAAATGCTCCAATGATCCTCGGGTTTGCTGAAGATGTATTAGAGCAAGTAGAAGATCCAGACGACACCAAATGCAAGGCCGTGTTAACTGGGGTAAATAGAAACAGTGAATTCATGGTACCTGGAGTATTGGGATATACGTCAACTACATGCACTAATATGATCCTTGGGATGAATGTTGATGGGAATAAGATCAATGCACTAGAACAACAGGTTATCGGTGCCGGACTACAAACAGACATATGGACGATAGTCAATGGCATCAGACACATGCCTGCCGAAAGCACGGCAAGGATCGCAAATAGATTCGATGCAGACATAGACAATATCATGGAAAGAGGCATCGATCAAAACTATATCCATGCAGTCGCCCAGCTTGGCTCCATCAAACCCGAGACCGCTCAAAA
>CAYREE010000132.1:0-6348 GCA_964423225.1 uncultured archaeon
ATTTTTCGATACTTTGACTTTAAGATACTGGTTTCTTGTCCTTGAGTGATATTAGTGACGTGTCCCCCAACAATTTCACCTACTAACTGGTCTAAGTCTGCGGTGAATTCACTACCTAACCTCCGCTCTCGTAGAGTCCGTGGTCTCACATTGTTTTTTCGAAATAATGGCATATTATCAGGTATCTATACGGGATATTCAGGGATAAAAGCTGTTAGAAACTCTTTTTGAATTCGTCTACGAACTGGCTTACAGGCAGGTGTTGGGAGTAGACGTATACTATGAATCTGATGCCGATGAGAAGTAGGATGATATAGATGAATAATTGGATTAATGCGAATACTGGTCTATCAAGGAGTATGAATGATAGGGATGCGCTTATTGCAGGTGGGTGTGAAGCGTTGAACATGTAGAGGAATAAGCCGACTAGGAAGATGAGGAGGAAGATGTTGGCTGATATGTGTAGTGGCATGATCTTATTCAGCGAGTAGACTCCTAGGGATATGATTATTGCTATCAGATATGCGATTATCACTGTGTGTAGTCTTGTGAGATGATGGCTCCTAGTGTTTGTCAGGATGTTGGCTGAGGCTCCAACACTTGCAAAAAGCATCAGGTTAGAGACTGTGAGCTGTACGACATAGGAGACGAATGCTACGATAAGGCCTGCGAACAATGATGGTGTGAAGTGATGGTGCCAGAGTATCCGCTCTCTCTTTACGAATTTCTTGTAATCTATCATGTTTGTTTAATATTTTTTTCCGACATCTTATTTAACTAATTGTTGGTTTTATCATTTTTTCTTACTGCTGTAGAATATTATCCTGACTGCTTTCAAGCATTCTTTCATTAGTACTTTGTCTACTACTTTGTAGCATAGTCCTTCGTCTACTGCTGCGACTGCGACTTGGGCGAGGCACATGTCTGTGTATTTTGGCTGGGTTATCGCCGAGCATATGCCAACGTTTTTGTTGCTGATGGCGGCATTGATGATGCAGAGTTCTCGTAGTTTCACATCGTCTTTTAACTCGCATTTTTCAAGGACTTCAGGATTGTATTCCTCGTATATGTATCCTATACACGCATCGTATTTCATCATCTCCATGTCTAAATAGGTTTTTCCTATCTTTGATGTGTCGCAGATATAACCGGTCATACAGTCTGACATATCCGTCTTAAAGACTATTGTCTGGTTGAAACAAGCGATTATAGTGTAGTCGTGATATGTAGTCTCATTTTCAATGATATCATCTTCGATATCCTCGTCATCATCAATCTCGGTCTCATTCACTATTTCTTCGATGATTGTCTGATTATCCTCTATTATCTCATTGGCTATCAGGGTTGTGGTTGAAGCCTCGTCTAGATATATCATTGTTGTAGTTGTGGTCTCATCATCTGGTTCGACAACAATATCTGGTAGTTCTTGTACGCTCTTTTCCAGTATCTCGGGTAGATTAGAGACTATATTGCCTGCCTCTGGTGCTAGTAATACGAATAGTGTGTAGCCTGAAGCGATGATAAGTAGTATGAATATCACTGAGATGAAGGTATCATGCTTCATAAATCTAATAAGGAATACAGGAATATTATACTGTTACCAGGTCACATCCACTGTTGGGAAGTCGTTTCTTTTAGTCCATTTGATATGGAATTTCTCTATGTTCTCAGGATCAAGTCTCTTTTTCTCTGGACGTTGTTGCCAGACCTGATTTAAAAGCCTTATAGCTGCTTGTCCCGGTCCAAATGGTGCATCGTCTCGAAAGAAGGTTGCGTTACCGTGAACACCCCAGACATCCTTCTGCCATGTTGATGAGAGACCTCGTCCACTTGCATGAGTAGTATATGCATCAGGGTAAGTTTGAGCGTTAGTTAAAACACGACTTACTGACTCTTCGATAGTGATGGAGTTGGCCCATGCCCGATGCTGTTGGTCTGTCAATTCCTCAGGGGATGGATATTCTTGTGGGAAGCGTTTGTTTAGGTTTACCTGCAGGTCCTTTAATGTGAACGCGTTCATGCACATACCTGTAAATTCGGAGTTTGGCATACGTGAAGTCATGCTTGTTACGAAAAGGCTCATCGCCTTGGCGGCATCACCAAGTGTATTATCATTGCCAAATAATCTGAATACCTGGAAGAATTCAGGCGTGAAACCCTCAATTGTCTTCAGTTTTTCCATCCATAGATCTGGGTTGAATCGAAGAGTCTCACCATCTAACCTCTTTGTTGCATGTATCCCTGTCATACCCGCCATCTCATCAAGCATCTTACCATCCTGCCCACCCTTATATGGCCAATGGGGATTGATAGCATAAACTGACTGTAAAAGCACTTGCGGATGCTCTGCAGAGGGGCCCTCTTCCTTACCTGCACATAATGCAACAAAATGCACTGGCCTTATCTCCGTCTCGTATGGTATATTTAGTCTTGTAAAAAATTCTTGTGGATTGGCCGCCAGTGCAAGAGAACATAATTGCGGATCACTCGATCCTATCTGTTCCTGAAGGAATAGATCATATCTCTCACGACTATTCCATCTTAATACTGGTATCGCGAGCTTATGTCCTGTTATCATCTGGACATTCTCAGGAAAAGCTAACTCAAGACTACATGATCCAAAGCTGTCATGTGTCGGCCTTGCTCTTAATGAACTTGAAACAGCGTCTTTAATCTCAGGTGGCATGGACTTTTCTGATTGGGCTGAGAACACCTTCATTGCACGAAGCCAGTTTGCGGTATGGGGCTGTCTATTAGCGGATTTCTCATAATCGCTTAATCCTGCCCCATCCAGACTTGTTAACTCGATTGAATGTTCTACTCTTGGGGATCTTTGTCTATCAACCATGATATTAGATATGGAGAAGGATATGGTTATAAGTATTGTTTTTATATTCTAGGGGTTCCCTAATTTTAACTAATAAAAATGAATGACGACGTATTTTTCGCTGTAAGCAAGGCAAACGAATTGTATGTGGGTGGTAGCTATGCGGATGCAATATCCTATTTCAACCAGGCTATCAAGGCCGAACCCAACTCAAGCGAACTCTACTATAACCGTGGGCTTTCATTCATCCATCTTGAAAACTATGATGAAGCCCTACAAGACTTATCCAAGGCGATAGAATTAAATCCAAGATTCAATGAAGCTCATTATTCACGCGGCCTGATCTACGAGTATTTACATGATTTTGATAAGGCTAAGGAAGACTATGATGCAGTGGTGGTTAAAGATGCAGCTTGAGGGTAAAGTAACAAGGGAGTTTCCTGCAGGTAAGATGCCTGGACCATTAGAGGATGGGGAAGTAGTATTAGCAGCGGCAAGGAATAGGGCTAAGGGTGTACTAGGTCTTGTAGGTGGAGCAGCCCACATGAGAAGCGGTCTGGATATTGTTAGTTCACTACCTGGACTAGCATTAGTTTGAATGCATTCTTATTTCAAGACTTTTCCAGTCTCCATATACCATAAATATAAGTCTAGTTCTGCGAGTGTGAGATTAGTCTTATCCCCTATCTTGGATAATACCTCTTCTATCTCAAGATATTTGGCCTTGGAAATAGTCTTTGGTTTTTTAACTAGCTTATGCTTCACAAGCAAGTCTATTATGTGAAAGTCTACGATAGCATAGTCATCATATCCTATATTCCGTAGGAAGTGGCTTGCCTCCTTATACCCCAATCCCTTCATGTGTTTTACAACCCATTCTCTAAGATGTTCTCCATCTAGTATCCTTAATGCTATGGCTAATTCCTTCTTATTCTTTCTTGAGAATGCTATGTATTCTGCCCGTGTCTTAGGGAATCTATGTCCCATCCTCTTTAGTTTTGGTGTGAGCTTTGATGGAGGTAATTTTAGAAAGTCGTCACCAAGTGTTGCCTGTATTTTTATGGATTTTTCCGCCTGATAGTTTGCTGTGAGGATGCAGAAGCATAACTCCTTGAAGACTATGTCATTGTCTCTCCTGTCAATTCCTTTGAATTCTTTTATCCTCTGCTTTACAGTCTTTGAAATCTTGTTTTTCTTCAGTTTTTCAATGTCTTTCACTATCTTCTTCATCTGATCATTCCTCCAACTCTGCTATCTGACAAGATAATCACCTATTACAAGGCAATCCAACCCATTTTTTTCGTATGTTTCTAAAGCCATTGACGGATCGTTTACGATCGGTTGTCCCCTATCATTGAATGATGTGTTCAAGACTACTGGCACATCTGTTAACCTGTTGAACTCTGATAGTAATCCGTGATACTTGTTCCTCTGCTTGCTGACTGTCTGATATCTCGTCGAACCATCCACATGGACCACGGCAGGTATCCTATCTTTCATATCGTCTTTCACATCCTGCACAACTGTCATAAAATCATTCACATGGTGTATGTCGAAAAAATCATCCAATGATTCTTCTAATAATGATGGTGCTAGAGGCCTCCACAATTCCCGGTTCTTAATGTTGTTCACCCTGTCCTTGTTCTCAGCGATCATAGGATTTGCAAGGATGCTCCGATATCCTAATGATCGGGGTCCGAACTCCATCCTACCCTGGAACCAGCCGATAATCTTGTTTTCACCTAGGAGTTCTGCAGCAGTCTTCTCAATATCATCAATTTTTTCATATTCCATATCCTTTTTTTTAAGAGAGACTTCAATTTCTTCATTTGAATATCCTGGTCCGAGCCCAACATCCCTTAACCTTGCCTTGACTTTATACTCATTACCTGCTTCTATTAAAGCTGCTCCAAGAGCAGATCCAGCGTCTGATGATGCTGGATGAACGAATAAATCATTAACAAAATCCTGTTTTAATAGTCTTCCATTTGCCATGCAGTTCAACCCACAACCACCTGCTATAGCGAATTTCTTAACTCCTGTCTGGTCATACAGTAATTTGGCTAAATGGAGTAATACTTGTTCATATAGGTCCTGGATTGTGGCAGCAATATTCTTATGATGGTCTGATAAATTCTCTTTCTCACCCCTTATTGGCCCGTAATTGAAGTATTTGTCATATTCGAGTTTTTTTCCTTCGGTAGCTAGTACTCTTGTAATCTTTCTCAAGATTGATTTCACAAGGATTGTGTAAAAATGTCGTGTTTCAAGGGAATATCCTCTACCAGTCATCTTTAGTAGATGTTCTGTTCCTAAGTCTGGTTTACCATATCCTGCAAGTCCCATAACCTTGTATTCATCACTGTTTCCCCTAAATCCGAGATATTCAGTTGTCTGACGGTATAACCTGCCCAACGAATTCAGGTAATTGAATGACTTTAAAACTTCTATTTCTTCTCCAGTTCCAATTCCCATCAATGTGGATTCTGTTTCACCGCATTCATCGATAGATATGATATTAGCCTTATCAAATCCACTACAATAGAATGCTGATGCAAGATGTGTTAGATGATGCCTATAATATCTGACCTTTCCATTATACCCCTTCAAGAAATCAGCCCCCCAATACCTTCTAAGATGGCTGATATAGGTTGGCGCATCACATAACATGAACGGCCTATTCAATGCAAAAGATGCAATAGACTTGATCCAGTAGCCTCTTGAACCCCATCCAATAGCAACGGAATCTAAGTCTGATGCCTTGATTTGAGCATAGTCTAGACAGTATTTCACTGCATTAACTGGAGGCCCATATCTATGATGTTTAACTCCAGTGAATCTTTCTTCCTCGACTGCGGCAATAATCTTCCCATCTTCTAATAGTACTGCGGATTGGTCGAATGATACTGGCCCTGTCAAGCCAAGTGTGTATGTCATAAATCCACATCCCTTTCAATACGGTATGTTAAATCCTCCTCTTTCCTGACCTCTGTTAACTTACCGTCTTTTATTGAGACTACTTTAGGTAATGGTTTTATGAATTGTCTGCTCCATGTTAGATTGTATGCTCCAATATTATCCACTGTTAATACATCACCAACCTCAGGTTTTTCTCCAAAACAATATCCTGATAATCTATCATTGCTCATACATAACGGTCCATAGACTGCTGTTTTAGATCGTTTTTCAGAAGGACGTGTAGTGTTTGAGATTTTATAATTCTCATATAATGCGTTTGGTATAATATTTATGCCGCCGTCAACGACTACTGAATCATTTTTACATGAAAGGACGGATGTAAGCATTTGCATTGTATTATTTACTATGATCCTGCCTGGCTCAAGCCATAACTCAGTATCTCCTGTAATAGGAATTATTTCTCTTTTGATTATTTTTGAGATATTCTCTGAGAAAAGATCGATCATATCACGATTCTTAAAGTTATGACTGCGCATCTGGGATAATCCCTTTACCCTAGTGTGTTTTTCAGTCAGTCTGATGGCATAGTCTAAAGCATCTTT
>CAYREE010000133.1:0-6201 GCA_964423225.1 uncultured archaeon
TACCTTCTGTTGCTCTATTGATTTGTTGAATAGATCACTTGTCCAATCATCTATATTTTCCCAAGATTGTAATGTTGTAAATGACATCCAGGATAGTATATCATCTAGTTCTGGCTAGTATGGCTCTCTTGTATGAGGTGGTATGTTTTCTGCAGTCCATATATACTGGTCTTTTCCATCTTTCACGGTTTTTCGGGGTTCTATCCAGTCTTTGGTCTCGTATTTTATGTTTGTTTTTTGGGGTATGTTTAATGTTAGACTGAATTTTTCTACTGGATTAGTCTGGTTCACATAGATTTTCTTCCATATCCTGTTTTTTATAGGAAAAGCTGTTTCTCTTTCGTATTCTAGAATGAGTTTGTCTCCCTTTTCACATGAAGGGAAGGGTATTTCCCAGTTATTTGAGTATTTCCGGATTTTATTCAGTTTACAGTCTATCCAACTGCCTTTAGATAGTACTCGACATCTTTCTATGTCCACATGCTCGTATATGGAGTTTACATAAATTTTCTGATTGCACTCACTACTATGTGACTCGCACACAGTAGCCTCCCATTCATGAACACTATCCGTTGTCAGATCTCCAGGGTAGTCTGATATTGCTTTAGCTACTGTATGACAGGCTTGTTCGTCTTCTGTCTCAATTCTTATTAACTCATTCCCTTTCCTGAATAAGATAATATACTCATTTGGAGTTGACGTCATGTATCTTCCAGCTACTCCTGATTGTCCATATTTTGACAGACCTTCATAATCCGCAATATTACTTGCTCTACTAAATATATTTTTATACTGAGTCAGTAAATGCCCAAGTTTCTGGGAGTTATTAAATCTTTCTGTCAGAACATAAACGAGTTTAGTATCCGGTGTGGAAAAGTATTGCACTTGTGCACTATCGAATTCCGCACTTACATAGTATTGAGCCAATTGACTTAATCTTCTTCTCTCTATAACCTTTTCATAATCAAGAGTAGTTAGGCTTTGATAAGCCCAATCATCAGGCAAATCAGCATCTGAAATCAATTCAGTAACAACCGCAGTCATAACAGTATTATCTTTCCGGATAATCAAATTCTTATCTGGAAACATATCACACGAAAAAGGGCCATCAACGGCAGCCACAAAAACCGGTAAAACTCCACAGAACAATAAAACAAATACCACCCACCGCATACATAGAAATATGATAGTACTAATAAAAATCAGTTAACAATGTTAAGGGAAACCCAATAAGTTATACTGCTTCTTGTTGTATTTGCGGCCAGTGTTGTGGTTTGTGCATGGCTTTTGTGAGGTTCATTAGTTGGAATGGTCGTCTAGCAGTGTTTCCTGCTATCTCGTATGTTTGTGGGTAGATGTTGCTGTCTCTTGGACCTTTGGTGTACATTGCGACGTGTTCTACGCCAACATGCTCTGATATCACTATAGAGGCTAGGACTGCTGCATAGGGTAGTCTATGATGGTGTAGGAAAGGGTGTATTACCGGGTATCTGATTATACCACTGCCGTTTTCTTCAAGCTCAGACTTATCAGGTTTAGCTAAAGCCTCCTGGATTTCACGGATCCTACCATCAAATAATTGATCATTGCCAGGACATTGCTGTTTTAAGGCGGAAAGCTTGGCCAGGGTATCAGCGTATTTATCCGCTATATCCAGTCTCGCAATACCGTCAATCATAGTCTCAATATTATATACTCTTGCAGCCTGAACCACCTGACAAGCCAGAAAGGGTTTTACAGCCTCGTTTTTCGGAAATACTAGTGAGAAACCCATCCATCCAGTCGAACAAGAATCACCCATTTTTATATCCTTCGTATCCTTCATGTTACTATATACGCCAAACGCCTCGGCCTGCCTCCACCACTGCCAAGTATGAATATTAGGATCAAGTGGGCCTGATTTATGTACGAAGCCAAAGTTGACTACACCATCTACATGGACATGAAAGTCTTCGAAACGCAGTCTCATCTGATCATGAGAACGAAAAGGATTTGCAGTAAGGCTCAGATTTCTATTGAGTGGGACTAAGCCCAGCTGTTCTGGAAAGTCATACTCCTCGCCTGTACCAGAAGATGCAGGAATCCCATATCTACTAGACATATCCTGGCAGACGATATTATCAGTAGTTAAAAATCTTATCGCAGACTTCACACGACCAATAGCAGTATCCTTAGATACAGGATCCATTATACTTGGAATGAGTTTTTTCTGCGTCTCATCCCCCATACCTATCCGTGCCAATTCTACTTCAAAGTCAGTGACCCGGCCCTGCCGATGAAGAATAATGTCTTTAACCATATAATATAATATTTTAGAAAGAGGGTATTATACTGTTTTCACGTTTAAGTCATCCATGCTTAGGTGGCGTTTCACGATTCTTTTAGCCATCTTGAGTTTTCGGCCTTCTGGTCCGAGTACTTTGCCTCGGTCTCTACGTGATACTTCTATGATCATATAGTTTTGGCCTTGTTCTTCATTGACTCGAATATTGTGTATTGTGACTGGATGGAATATGTTTTTAACGAATTTATCCTGGTCTTCCGCGTATTCAATAACCCATATTGTTTTACCATATGCTTTACGAACCTTTTCTATCTTAACTCCTTTCTTGCCGATTGCAAGGCCCATATCGCCTTTATTAACCACGATCCCTAGGATTTCCTCGGAATCAATACAGTCTTTGACTTTTGCACCAGTCATTGATTCGAAGGAGTTCATTATTTTTATCTCGTCCTTCGATAATCGTCTCTTACCCACGTCTCAAACCTCAATAAAAATTTTTTTATTCGGTTTTGTTTAAAATGGCTATTGTGGAAATCTTATAGGGTTTGCCACATATGCTTCCGAGTTCAACTACTGATTCATCAAGGATTTCAACAGGGACTTCAGCTATCTTAGAATAGTATTCAATAGTCTGTCTTTCAACTGCAGGACAATCATTCGCAAGGATTATTTTCTTTGGAAGTTCCAGCCTGAGTTTTGAAGTTACAGTATTATATCCGAACACTGCCTTCCCATCCTTTAATGCGTCTAAGAGTTCCTTCAATTAAATCACTTCTTTGATTTCTTCTTTTTTGCTGTGATAGACTTTCCCATAGCACTTGGATTAGCTATTAACTCAACTATTCCAGTACCAACAGGTATGGGCTGTCCAATAATAATGTTCTCCGCCACACCAGATAACGGGTCTACTTCACCATATAAGGCAGCGTTAAGAATGTGTTTTTCAGTTTCTTCGAATGCTGCTCTTGCAAGAACAGATCCTTTACTTCCACTAATACCCTGTCTTCCAACAGCCTGTATCTCTCCAAGAGCAGTCATCCGGTCAGCCACAAGCATAATATGACGAATATCTACGTCAAGGCTCTGATCATCAAGTACTTTAACTGCCTCGTCGATAATAGCGTTTCTTGCAGCTTCAATTCCAAAAGTCTCTGCAATCTGATAAATATCATTTGAGGCTATCTTCGTAGGTATAACACCAGGAGTCGACTGAATACCCTTTAGATTACTGCCTTCAACATATATCACATACTCTTCACCAAGCCTTCTAATGAATGTTCTATGAACATCCTTCACTCCCCTAAGCTTCTTTCTCATAAGCTTGGTCTTAAGTTTTTGAATATCCGTAGGATTCTCAACAGATATGATAAAATCATTACCCCGCTTCTTCACTTCCTCCATTTTTTCAAAGAAGGTGTGGGCATCCTCATCCTCCGAATTAATTATCAACTGTCCTTTATTGATATTAACCCTGAATTTTGAGACGTCTTTCAATAATACTTCACGAATCTGCTGGGCTACTTCATCAGCAGACCTACGAGTCTTATTATGGTCTTCATCAAGATATACGATAGTCATCGGTGTCTTAGGAGTTCTCTTAGCATCAATAATCTCGATAAGCCTGGGAAGACCAAGTGGTACGCTAAGCTCAACAACACCAGCATAGTGGAAAGTCCTTAAAGTCATCTGTGTACCTGGCTCTCCAATAGACTGGGCTGCAATAGTACCAACAGCCTCGCCAGGAGTCACCAATGCTTGATTATAAACCTTGAGAAAATCGGTTTTCTGCTTACTAGTCAGATCCTTCATTTCCTCCCGGATACTCAATGGTAATTCATCCTCGCCTGAGTCTTTTTTACTCATCAGAGATCACCTCTAAATTCATCAATATTACCTTTTTTACTTGGATCAATACCATCCTCTCCATACAAGAACTGTACAATCATGCCACCATCCCCTCTGACAGTGAGATCAGGATATACAACAAGATCCTGGAGAGCGTTAATAAGCCTCCTCTGCATGTATCCGCTTCTACCAGTCCTAATAGCCGTATCTACAAGTCCTTCACGACCACCCATACTATGGAAGAAATACTCTGTAGGTCGTATTCCACGTTTAAAGTTTGATCTTACGAATCCAGCAGCCTCAGCGCGTACGTCTGTCTGCTGAAAGTGTGAAAGTGTCCTAAAATGATAGCCTCTCTTGATTCTTTCTCCTCGAACAGCCTGCTGTCCTACACAACCCGCCATCTGAGTCAGGTTTAAGAGGCTTCCCCTAGCTCCAGATCGGGCCATTATCACTGCATTATTATCGCCAACATGTTTTTCAGCAAGATGTCCTGCAGCAGACCTTGATTTTCCTAGCTCCACCATAATATAATCTTCTAACGTTTCGTCAATGGATTTACCAGGAATAATCTTCAACTCCCCTTTCTCATATAAGTTGATCAATTCATCCACTTTACTTTCAACTTCATAAAGCATGTGTTTAAGCTCTTTCTTCGCCTTATCAGGAATGTCTTCCTCATCTAAACCAACACTGAAACCGAATTTCATTAATGAGCTTATTGAAAGATTAGTTGACTTATCTATGAATTCGCATGCTGCATCAGAACCATAACTGAAGATAATCTTGTTTAATAAAGTACCAGACAATCCTTTAACATCGATTATACCCGACTTAAGATCTCCCTTCTTGATTGTAACATAACCCTCATATTTACAATCTTCTTTCTTACAGTTCCCACAGTCTCTACAAAGCTTATTCTTATAAGTATAAGTAAGATCCTTAGGTAGAAGCAGGCTGAACAACTCTTTCCCAGTGAATTTCTTCTTACCCTTTGGCAGTTCAAACATATCCCTCGTCATCTGCAATGCTTCTGGACGCAATACTTCCACACCCTTCTTGGTTAGGAAATACATTCCAGTAACATGGTCGTGACGACCCCCCATTATAGGACCGCCAAATCTTGGCGAAATCAGGTTTTCCTGCACCTTCATTAACATGTCTGCCTCAGCCCTTGCCTCCTCACTCTGCGGTACGTGAAGATTCATCTCGTCCCCATCGAAGTCAGCGTTATACGGAGCGCAGACAGCAGTATTAATCCTGAAAGTATTATAAGGAAGAACTTTAACATAATGGCACATCATGCTTATCCTATGCAAAGACGGCTGCCTGTTAAATATGACTATATCACCATCTTGAAGCATCCGCTCAACAATATCCCCTTCTTTAAGGGTTTCGGATATAACATCTTTCGTCTCGTCTAGAATCCTCTTCCTCTTACCACTTGAAATAACATTATGAGCTCCAGGATGTAGTTCACTACCATTTAAAACAAGCTTCCTCATAACATCAATGTTTCGCACATTAACCTCCTCAGGAACAGAAAGCTCCATAGCAACATAGAAAGGCACACCAACCTCATTAATGCTAAGATTTGGATCAGGCCCAACAACCGTCCGGGCGCTAAAGTTAACACGTTTACCAGATAAGTTATTCCTGAAACGACCTTCCTTACTCTTAAGCCTCTGGGCTATCGTCTTTAAAGGCCTACCACTCCGGTGTCTTGCAGGTGGAATTCCAGTAATACCATTATCAAAGTATGTTGCAACGTGATATTGTAGTAGATCCCATAAGTCTTCTATAATAAGTTGTGGCGCCCCTGAATTAATATTCTCTTCAAGACGCTGGTTGATACGTAGAATATCGACTAATTTATGGGTTAAATCGTCTTCGCTTCTATCTGCAGACTCAAGGGTGATTGATGGCCTGGCAGTAATAGGTAAGACGGGTATAGCTGTTAAAATCAAGGTTTCTGGCCTAACATTTAATTTTAAAAGATCAAGATCCTCTTGAGGAATCCTTTCAAACCTTTCCTTGATATCTGTTACTAGTATGTTGTCTTCTCCACCATA
>CAYREE010000134.1:0-6114 GCA_964423225.1 uncultured archaeon
ATTCAGTGTGTCCGTAGTGGATTATCATGTCTAAACCGAGTTTTTCAGCTATACCCAGTTTAATATCACATGCTCCATAGGTAGGATCAGTGAATATGATGATTTCTACGTTTGTATCTTCCTCGATTTTTGAAGCGATTTCAATAGCATATTCTTTTAATCCTTCAGGGAACTGTAGTCCAACCCTTTTTGGATTAGCTGTTTTTATCTCTTCTATCACCCGCATTGTCTCGAAGTCATAATTCATTTTTTCTTTATTTTTCTCACTTCTTTTAGAATCTGTTTTTCCTCTTCAGATAATTCCGTCTTTTTCAATGCCTCAAAGTCTTCGCTTGATATGAATGTGTAGATTATGTCTTCTTCATTAATATGTCTCCCTATCATCACATTATCAATTGATACTGCGACTTTTTCACCTGGTGAAGCCTCTTCAATATCTGAACCTGATGATTGGATCTTCCGTATCCTTCCGACTACCTTGCCGTCTTGTCTTAGGATTCTATTTCCATTATGTAGTTTCCCTGAGAGGATTTCTATACCTACTATCGCGGGTTTGCTTTGTCTGAATGTATGGTCTTTAAGGATTGTAAATTTGCAGGGTGTGGCAACTGTTTTTGCGAGTTCTGATTTCTCGATATTTTTCTCTTCCTCAACCCACTCCTCATAATCTTCGATCAGTTTGTATATGATATTTCCGCTAAATATGTTTATTTCCTTGTCTGTTGCTATCTCGTCTGCGGCGGGTAGTATCTCTGAGTTGAATGCCATGACTATGCCAAGGTACTTGTTGTTGACTGCGACTGAGGAAGCTTCAACAACATCACCTCTTGTGACTTTTCCAATACCTCCTCGTCTAACAGGGATTTTGCTTGCTTCAAGTATCTTGATTAGGGCTTCGAGTGTTCCAAGAGTGTCTGCCTTGATGACTACTCCAACAGTATCTCTACTGAACTCCACTTCTCCAATCTCTTGCATCATCTGTTCGACTAATTCTTGTCCGCCAACGTAGACTGGAGCTCCAGGGAGTGCGTTGGATAGGTTTGGAGCTACTATCTTTACGCCTGAAGCAGCGTATACTTCATGGACGTGTTTAAACTGTTTTTTTGGATCTCGCATCTCGTCTAATGGTCTTGGCCTAAGTAGGGCTTTTACTTTTGTCACTATTGGTTCTCTGGCACCTACGACAATGGTGTCGTTGACTCTTATTATCCCGTCGTATATTATGGCGTCTATTGTAGTGCCTAATCCTAGAGCTTCTTTTACTTCTAGGATTGTCCCTTTTGCTGGCGTGTTGATTGTTATTGATAATTCGTCTGACAGATATGATTGGGCTAGTCCTATTAGGACCATGAGAAGTGATGATATGCCTTCGCCTGTGATACCTGAAACTGGTATCACTGCTATTTGTTTTGAGAAGTCTGATACTTGGTGGTATATATCGCAGTCGAATCCGTGCATTGATGTGTCTCCGATAAGCTTGTATAGTTTTTGGTTGAATTCGTCTTGGACGGTCTTGACTTGTCTTTCTAAAGGCGTGTTCTCTGCCCATCCTCTTATCTTGTCGACTTTTGTTGCTGCTATTACGAATGGTGTCTTGTATTGTTTTAGTATCTCTATTGATTCTAATGTTTGGGGCATTAATCCTTCATTTATGTCTATTACTAGGACGGATAAGTCTGAGACGCTCCCACCTCTTTTTCTCAGGTTTGTGAATGCTTCGTGTCCAGGAGTGTCAATGAATAAGAGGCCTCGGATGGGTATTGTTACTCTTCCCTTATCGAATGATTTTCCGCATATTTTTTTTATTATCTCAAAGGGTATGTCTGTGGCTCCTATATGCTGTGTTATTCCTCCTGCTTCACGTGATGCTACAAGGCTCTTACGTATGAAATCCAGTACTGTGGTCTTTCCGTGGTCGACGTGTCCGAGCACTGAGATGATTGGTTCTCTCGTCTTGATATCCATACCGATATAATTACGGGATACTACCATAAAAAACATTATATAATACTTTTGTTAATGATTACACATGGTATTGAATATTCCAATCGAGGGTAATGGTAAACTACAAGTGTTGTTAAAGCTTTTAGAAAGTGAGATTGAATTGCAGACTTTCTGGTCTTCAAGTAATGTTATGGCGATTGATAGGAGTAATTTCAGTGATCACGGGCCTACTCATGTGGCTATCATTGCTAATGCGTCTTTGAAGCTTCTTAGGAATCTTATCAAGGCTGGTGTTAAGCCGTCTATTGTTGCAGATCATAAATTGGAAAATGAGGATGCTGAGGTCATAGTTTTTTTAGCCTCATGCATGCATGATGTTGGACACATCGTTCATAGGGATGATCATTGGCGTTATAGCGTGCCTATTGCATCACCGATATTAAAGAGTCTGTTACAGCATATTTATGCGCCAAGGGATGCTGCAGTCGTTTATGGTGAGATATTACATGCGATCGTTGCACATCATAGGGATGTAAGGCCGTTGACGATTGAGGCTGGTGTTGTAAGGATTGCTGATGCTCTTGATATGGCTGGTGGGAGAAGCAGGATACCCTTTAATAAAGGGGAGAAGACAATCCATAGTGTCTCCGCTCTTGCCGTTGAAGATGTTGACATAAAATCATCCAAGACTAAACCCATCACAATAAAGGTCACTATGACGAATTCTGCAGGGATCTTCCAGGTTGATAATCTGTTAAAGGCCAAGATCATTGGATCTGGTCTGGAAGAATATGTGAAGGTCTTATGTGATGTAAAGGGCTCTAAAGAGAAGAAGTTAAAATCATTTGAATACGATTATAAAGTATAAGATAAACTTATATTTTATAGTATTTTCTTATATTATATAACTTTATGTTTTTTTTAACATGGGTATGCGCCTATCAGTCTTCCGCCGGCGGCAACTCCAGACCAATAAGCTGTGGCCTGGGTTTTACATGACTTGAGGATCATCTCTGCTGAAGAATAGCAATAAAGCTTTAAGGGATTGATATTGCTCATGACACTACATCTTAGTGTTGCTTGAGAATATTCTGTTCCACAGCTTGCATCCATTGTGGAATAAAACTGATCATCACAATATTTTTGGGAATATCCTTTTGTCTTGCATTCTTCATAGCATTTATCGTGGTTATAGCATGCGGGATTAAAGTCAGCCTTGGATAACACATGGCTTCTAGGCATACCGAACTTCCCTTCTGGTCCGCAATAATTCTTTTTCCTATTAAATGGTTCGAATATTGTTGTGGATGTTGTGGAAGATGTCGCAACCGATGACGTGGATACTCCAAGTGCCTTCAAACAAGTTTCCTTGCTATAGGTTTTTACGAATGATTGGTGTGATCCCTGTATCTTATTGCATGTCTTCTCGTCCTTGGATTTTTGAGCTGCCTTATACAAGCATTCCTGTCTTGTATAGCTTATCTTCCCGCCAATGATCTTGAAACACGGATCTGGATCCCCAGTCTTTTCCGCAATCAGCATATAACATTTATCCCTTGGTGCTGGTCCCTGATATACTGTGAATGTTTTAGCCTTTATCTTATCGCACATATCTGGGTCGGATAATTCGACGGCAGCTTTCTGGAAGCAGTGGTCCTGGTCTTTTCCAGACATCATCGTGCATCCGAAATCAACTCCCTCACTACATAGACATCCGGATAATAGAACAATAATTAATATGCTATATGCTATTCTCCAACCACCCATAGTTAACAATATGGGGATGGAATAAAAAAAGGTAAATTTATCATTGTAGTCTTATTTCTTTCTAATGCAACCAGACAAGTCATTCGTAAGGTATCATCAACGTTTGTTGGGTGATGATTATCCTAAGTTCATAAGTCATCTATCGCGTAGGCTCTCCAGGTATTCTATCCGGATCAATACGCTAAAGTCTAGTAGGCGGGAAGTCGAGCGATTTCTCAGGGAGAGGAACATAGACTATGGATCCATACCCTGGTGCCGGGACGGTCTTTTTGTCAGCAAGCCGGATCTGGATTATCTCGAGCATCAGCTTGGCTTGTATTACATACAATCTGCAGACTCTATGGTGTCACCCCTAGCATTGGATCCTAAGCCAGGCGAGAATATATTGGACTTATGCTCTGCTCCCGGCGGTAAGACAACGCATATCGCCCAATTAATGAAGAATACTGGCACCTTGGTTGCAAATGATAATAACACTTCTCGGATACGGGGTTTAGTATATAATGTTCAAAGGTGTGGTTTAACAAATGTTATAGTAACTCAAAACGATGCTGTAAAACTATCTAGTAAAAACCTAGTATTCGATCGAATTCTTGTCGATGCTCCCTGTAGTGATGTGGGGACAGCCAGGAAAAATCCTCAAATATTCAATAAATGGGACTTGGACTGGGTGAAGAACCTGCAGACACTCCAGAAGAAGATGATAGAATCCGCGTATCAGATGCTTAAGCCCGGAGGAACCATGGTATATTCTACGTGCACAACGACAATACCTGAAAACGAGCATGTTATAGAATACCTTATCGACAAGCATCCAGACATGAGACTCGAAAGTATCCTGCCTGATGGATTGTCTTATATGCCCGGCCTAACAGACAAGACCCTGGAGTGCATACGGATTCTCCCGCAACATAATGATACTGGGTGTTTTTTCATTGCGAAGGTGGTGAAGGATGAATAGTAGGAGATTGTCTGGTGTAGAGGAAGAAGTCTTATTGAAGGCAGTTGACATACAGTTTGGAGCCACGATTGAGGGGATTGATAAGTTGTTTGTAAGGGAGACAAAGAGAAGTCTGCGAATCTTTTTCTTTACAGGGGATGTGCTAGATGATCTACGTCAGAGTTGGATCGGACTACATCTTGGAGATCTTAAAGAGGATTGTTTCACACCTTCTGTTGAGGGGGCTGAGATAATCGGAAGGACAGCCGATAAAAATGTTATTGAAATATCCCTGGGGCAGGCAGTTAACTTATTCAACGGTATGCATATTGATTACAATTCTGAGGATGGAATCTACTTGTTAAAATATAATTCACGAGTAATTTGTGCGGGTAAGATAGTAGACAAGAGCTTATCTGGAATAATTCCTAAATCAAGGATTTCATCTCTTTGATTAAATAATTTTTATTTCAGGCAGGATAATCTTCATGAAATTTACTGTTACAACCATTATTATTGGGCCGATCAGTATTCCAGGCAGTCCGAATGTTAGGGGTCCTAGTATATATGCAAGAAGCATCAAGTCTTCATTAATGCCTTTTCCTGATATTTTAGGTCTTATAAGATAATTCGGCATTATATCTGCTAGGATCGCAGACGAAACGAGGAATATTAGTAAAAACCACCATTGTGATCCTAACACGCCTATCAAATGGGCGTTTACGCCAAGTATGATTGTTACTGGCACGTATACTGCAGCTACTCCAATCCCTGGGATAAGGCTTGTAAATCCGCAGAGTATACCAAGTAGTACTGGGTATGGTATCTGGATGCCGGGACTCATCGAATTAAGTATCAGAAATAAGGGTATTGTTATGAAGGATATTATTAGTGCTGTCAGGATATTACCGTAGAAAACACCTTTAAGATCTCTATCAACCCCTCTTATAAATTCTTCTGCAAGCCTCTTCTCCCTATGAAATCCGTTTTCCACAATCCATTTCCTGAACTTGTGTCCGTCCCGCAACAATATGACTGACATGATGATTGTTAGAACCAGTTTGAATAACAATCCTAATGTACCTGTTAGAATGGTGACTCCGATATCAAATACTTCTTGTATATCCTGGTTCTCTCTTATTAGCGTGAGTATCTCATTGAAACTTAATTCGCTTAAAACCTTTGAATAATCGCTGATCAGCTTTTCGATTATCTCTACATAGGGTATATTGAATGCTGTGGCTAGATTCACAAATTCTATGGATGCGACTGCTAGTGTGCGCACCAATATCAGTGTGACTGGCATTACAACAAGGATTAGTGATGCATATGCTGCGATTGAATCAGATTTTAATTTTTTCTTTAAACGAATGTATAATGGTCTTGTAGTATAGTAGATGAAAATACTATAGACTAATACGTCGATATATGGTACTATCATCTGGTATAGTAAGTACAAGCAT
>CAYREE010000135.1:0-6076 GCA_964423225.1 uncultured archaeon
TCCACTAGCTGTCACTGAAAATGTCATTGGTTGGCCTAGAACCGGTTTGTTTGGGGCAATTGCGATTGATGGTACATCTTTGTCAATAACTGTAAATGTTCTGTTTACTGACCAGTATCTAGTGCTTATCTCCCCTAGGGCAAGTATATAATCTCCTGGTTTGTCTATTGTGAAGTTGGCAGCACCTGCTATTGTGTTACCGTGGACTATTGTATATACTTCTCCAGCCGAGTCAAATACTTTGATCCCAATATCAGAATTTGCAGGAAATGCAACTGTGATCATTTCACCGATTACGGGTGTTTCCGGTCTAGGTCCGTCTACTAGCATCTGTTTTTTTGCGTAGAATTCTATATCGCCACAGTAGTCTCTTTCGTCAATCTTCATGATGTATTTGCCGGAACTAGTTGCTTTATATGAGAATGTGCCGGAGGGTCCAGTCTTTTTTGTTATTGTCTTCATGCTTCGTGGATTATACACGTCAACATCTAAGTTGGGGATTGGATTGCCTGAATCTCTGTCCACCAGCTTTATTGACATATCCTTGTCTACTAGCGGTGCTGAAGGATTATATTCGGCTTTGGGGACGTTTCCTATATCAAATATATAAGTCTCATTGTCTATCTGGGTTCCTGACAGGTATATTTCAACTTTTGCAGTGTGTTTTCCACATTGAATATAGTTTATATCCCATTGATCATTGCTCCATTCACCCTCTATCTCTTTTTCATCTGCCTTTCCTATTTTACTGGCATAGTTTATCTTATCTACATAGAATTCAGCTCTAACATTAGTTGCATCCCCGGATAGGGTTGCAGTCATCTTAAATCTTTTTTCAAATTCAACAGGTTCTGGATCAATGTCTAGTTCCTTTATTGATATGGCGGATGCTAGGGGTATGCAAAGAATTATTATCGTAAAAGCCAGAATAAGGCGATTGGAATACATTCTGAATAAAATATTACACGTAGTACTTAAATATGACGTCATTTTAACCTTTTTAGGTCTGTTTATTCATGACTTATTTTTCTTAAATCAAGTATAAATAAAAGACTTTGTCACATAAAAATACCTAGTTTATAAAAAATACTAATTGTGTTGCATCTTCTTGTATTCTTGTAAAACCTTTTAGATTTGCCTCGACAGAAAACCCGTATTTCTCAAAGAAATTAACTCCCCGAATATTTGAAGATTTAATCACTGCTATCAACCTCCTTGACGATATCTCCCTGAGAAAAACCATCATAAAATCCAATAATTTTACACCAATACCCAGCCCAACAAAATCCTGTGAAACAGCAATCGGTCCGATCTCGGCCCTACCAGTAGGTTTTTGGAACAAGACACCACAGAACCCTACAACATCACTACCAGAACATGCTACCGCAAATCTAAAATCATCTCGACGGCTGATAGATGACAAATAATCTGGCGTAATTTCAAGGTCTTCAAAACAATGTTTATAAACACTATGAATTCGGAATATATCAACCTCATCACCCTGTTCAAACCATCGAATTTGAAAAACCATATAATTAATAATCATATGCGGACTAAATTAAACACACATGAAATATATCATCATCGTTGGGGATGGGATGAGTGATAGACCACTAAAAAACCTCAATGGAAAAACACCGCTTGAAGCAGCAGATACGCCTAATATGGATTATCTAGCTGAAAAAGGAAACTGTGGTATGGTAAACCATTTCTATAAGGGACTGCCCCTTGATTCAGGCGTTGCAAATCTTAGCATCCTTGGATATGATCCTAAAGAGTATTATCCTGGAAGAGGACCTCTAGAAGCAGTAAATATTGGAGTCGATCTTGAGCCAGGTGATATTGCTATGAGATTCAATTTCATTACAATAGAGGAGGGGATGCTTAAAGATCCGTTTGCAGGACATATTACAAATGAGGAAACAAGATCACTAGTTGAATTGTTAAACAGTGAATTAGGTGAAGATGGACTAGAATTCTATCAAGGTATCAGCTATAGGAATCTCTTGGTTATTAGAAAGGATTTGGATTACATTCCAGACATTAATTGCACTCAACCACATGATATCCAAGAAAAAAGATGTGCGGACTATCTCATTGAAAGCAGTTCGAAAAAAGGCAATCCCCTCAGAGACTTATTAAATGATTGGATGATCAGGTCTATCGACCTTTTAGAAGGTCATGAAGTTAATCAGAATAGGATTAATAACAAAAAGCATCCAGGAAACATGATATGGTTTTGGGGGGCAGGTATAAAACCCGAAATACCATTATTTCAAGAAAGATATGGTTTGAAAGGATCTCTGATCTCGGCAGTCGACTTATTAAAAGGCATAGGAAAGGAGATAGATCTTAATGTCATCAATGTTCCTGGAGCAACTGGGTACTTAGACACGAACTATGAGGGAAAAGCCGATAAAGCAATTGAATCCCTTATCGATGGTGATTTCGTTTTTGTGCATATAGAAAGCACTGATGAAGCAGGCCATGAAGGAAGCATAGAAAATAAGATCAAGGCAATAGAAGACCTGGATAAAAGAGTGGTTGGACGGATTATCAAAGGATTAAAAGATGATTATTGCATTGCATTAACCGCCGATCACTCAACACCAATTGAAATAAAAACTCATTCAGATGAAGAAGTGCCTTTTGTAATATTTGATTCAACTGAGAGTAAGAAGGATGATGTCAAACATTATTCAGAGATAGAGATCGGTTCTAAGGGATCATTAGGGAGTGTCAGAGGCTATGATTTCATGAACCTCTTACTCAAACACTCTTAACATCCCATTCTTCCTTATCTTGAGTGAATGAGCTCGACTCCGTTTTATCTGATCCGAGTATATTAGGGCTGTTGACACCAGTGACAATCGTTATTACCTGTATTTTACCTTCAAGCTCGGGATTAATCCGTGCACCCCAGGTAACAGATGCGGATGGACCAAGTTTATTTGTTATAAGTTCTCCAACAGTATTTGCATCTCCTAGACTAAGATCTTCTCCACCAGTAATATGGATTAATGCTCCTTCAGCACTGCTATAATCAACGTCAAGAAGTGGGTGAGACATAGTATTATTCACTGCTTCTTCTACTCTACCAGGCCCTTCTCCTTCTCCAACACTAATAACAGCCACATTCCCACCACCTAAAACTGATTTTATATCAGCAAAATCCAGGTTTATCAAACTTGTTTCCAGGATCGTTTCAGTTATACCCTTTAGAGCTCTAGCAACAACCTCATCTGCCACACTAAAAGCCTTGTCTAAAGGCAGGTTAGGAACATATTCTACAAGCTTGTTATTATCTATCACAATAACAGTATCTGCAACTTTTCTTAATTTTTCAATTCCCTTTCTAGCCTTATCTAATCTTGCTCTCTCCATATTAAAGGGATAGGTCACAATTGCAACGACAATCAGACCTTTATCTTTAGCAATCGCCGATATGACGGGTGTTGCACCAGTCCCAGTACCACCACCCATACCAGCTGAAACAAAAAGAAGATGTGTTTTTGATAGAACGTCTCCGAGTTCATGTCTGCTTGATTCCGCTGCTTTTTCCCCGAGTTCGGGAAATCCACCAGTCCCCAATCCACGCATCAACTTTGAACCGATCAGTACTTTCGTGATATTTCCCTGTAGCTTATTGAGGTCTTGTTTATCAGTATTCACAGCCAATAAATCAGCTCCTTCAATACCAATCCGTTGTAATCGATTGAGAGTATTGTTACCAGCACCACCAACACCACATACAACAATCCTCAGATGCTCTGCATCATCGAATTCGTCATAAAATCTCTTTTCAAGAGTTCCGTGTTCTAAAGCAGAATTAATTAACGAGTCCACTACAACCACCATATTTTTTCATAAAACCAATAAACTATTTCCCCTGAAAGGATTAAAAAACAGAATGTATCTTATTTATTCCTTGCAAGAGGTGACTTTCCAGTCCGTTTCATTAGCATCTCACTACCTGTTGTAGGCGCATTGAAACCAGGCACATTCTTCTCGACATCCTCGCTCTTCCTCAAATGTCGGATTATAAAATATAATAATACGAATGAAACTAGTATTGCGAAGGTAATTAAAACATAATCTGTAAAACTGAATATTACATCCATTGGGAGAACATATAGTCTACAACATATAAAAATACATTTTTTAATGTCAAAAACCCTAATGATATTCGGTGAACTATACTGGGGGATTAGGCGTCCCCTGTTACCCCAAACCGCCTTTATGGGGGAGATGAAGCCTGGGAGGCGAGTTTGTAGCCCGGCTATTGGTCTGGGATCCGACAATGAATTCTCGTCTCACAGGACTGTATACTATAGTAACCTGGTCAGGCCCGGGAGGGAGCAGCCATATCTATTGAATTTACGGTGCTTGTGAGGTCTGCGGGAATGAGAAAGAAACCGGGTTAAACCAGTGGTTGTGCAACTTACTCCACTCCCGGCACGTTCACCATAAACATTACTTTATGCAAGCTCCTTCAACACATTTTAATCCGCTAGCACATACTTCTTTTGGACTGGTCTGTGTAACAAGTTTTATCACACATTCAGAATTAAATTGTCCTGGATTCCTGCAGAAAGGAGAGACTCTCTCACGGTAGACCCTTTCAGGCTGATGCTTACACACTAGCCGCTCATATGATTGTCCGCAATCCTTGTTCATCACACACTTTGCTTTTGGATGGATAGTTGTTGTCGTTGATCGTTTCACATAAAGAGTAGTTGTTGTCTGAGTACTTGAAGAAGAGCTTGATGAGGATGATGTTGTAGTAGGTATGATAAATAATGTGGATGATGTAACAAACGGTTTTAAGGTTGTGAATGTTGTATCCGATATAACAGTAATAGTCGTTGAGATTGTAGTTGTGATCGTTGTGGTTTGTAATAAGGTTGTCGAAGAGGCATTAGATTCTTCATTAGACATGCAGATACATCCAGCAAATAGGATTAGTGTTGTTAAAACAATCATAACTTTTAAATCCAAAGTAATCAACCCAGAGCTTTATCCAAGGACTATGTGAGAGATTATCTCCAAGACAATCATTGCCACTGCAACTCCTACAATGACTTTGGGACTTATCTTCGGCCCACCCTCATCAACGTCAAAGTATCTGATTAATCCTGCACCGCCCATAGGCCCTGATGACTGGTTCTTCTTCAATGTTGGCATTTTTCGGATATTATATAGGGTGTTAACTTTAAAAAGGCTTTATAACGCTATTTGATATTACTTAGTTATCATATTGTTTAAAGAATAATGAAATCATTGGACATTGTCGGTGGAAGTATCAGGATTTTATTTAAAAATCTCCCAGTGTTTTTCATCGCCTCATTGATATGGATATTCGCTGGTCTTTTAGTCATCCCAAATCCCCCCCTCTTCTTCGGCTTATTTTATATTGCAAACAAGGCAGTTAAGGGAGATAAACCGATGGTGGGTGACGTGTTCAGAGGGTTTGACTATTTTGTGAAGTCCTGGATATTCATCATTGCATTAACGATAATATTGGGCATACTGATTGGTTGGGTAGTATTACTCGCATATCTTGGTGCAGGACAATTAACACTTGGAATAGTATCATTGTTTGTATTCATTATCATGATATCCATCGCGCTTTCATCATTCTACTTCATCCCAATTATCATAGAAGAGGATTGTGGTGTGGTTAAAGCGATTTTCTCTAGCATGCATATCTTTAAAAAGAATATTACAACCACTATTATCGTTGCATGTGTGATATCAGTCATCCAATGGGTTCTGGCATTAACAGTTGTTGGGATCGGATTGCTTTACACATTACCTGCGATAGCATATACAAAGATTGCCCTTGATTCAGAATAGAGAGAATGTATGTAAAAAGATGGGGATGGTTGATCATCCTAATAGTATTTCCCAGCTTGCTTTTGCAGGTCCTTCATTAAGTGATCCTGTCAATGTCTGATCTGGCATAACTTCCTTAAACAATTTGACTGGCACATTATAGTATCCGCTTACTAGTTGGTCTGGCCTACAGTCGGTTTTACTTTCACCACTGTTTGACATCACCATATATGTTCCTCTG
>CAYREE010000136.1:0-5977 GCA_964423225.1 uncultured archaeon
CAACATTCTTCGTGGACCAGAGTATCATCAACTGTCTAGGCCGGCTTGGATCCAATGGATTATCAAAGAAGAAGAGCCAGAACCACCACCACCAAGATCCTGGATTCCAAGGTTCACCCTCAAGACTGAAAACACCTTTTTCATAATCAAAGTCTGTGACACTCATGATAAAACCTAATTACAACGCTTACAATACATTCGAATGAACAGAACTAAAATTTACAATAAATCCTACTTCATGCTTCACTGATCTTAGTTTAAATAAGTTTTATTGATGGGATTATAAATAGGTCTTATGGCGCCATATTCAGATAAGACCACTCTATTTAAGATAATATATGTCGTTTGTCTAGTCCTCTTTTTTATTATCCCTAGCTATCTCATGATAAAACATATCTATGATACCTATGAAATCATCATCTATGACAAATATAAGGCTTCAAGAATCCAGGAGGTTCTCAACAAGAGCAGGATCATAGTCAGCAATCCATATGATGTGAAACAGGAAAAATCCCATCTAGAATTCACTGGGAATTACCATAGGAGTAACCAAATCAGATATATTAGCCCACTAGGACAATTTGATTTTCTTACACCACATCCCTATGCAGGCTTTAAACCACAACCTTCTGCAATTGTTGGTGATGGTTGGCTAACAACTAATGAGCTGGGACACAGGTCCAAAAAGCTAGATAAGAAAAAAGAGGGTATTCTACGAATAGCCATGGTCGGCGGTTCAACAGCATTTTTAGGCAATAAAAATGATGAGACAATAATCGGGGAATTATCAAGGTTATTAACCGAACTGGGATATGAGGTCGAATATATAAATGCGGCTACAGTAGGACATATAAGCAATCAAGAATTAAGTGTGCTCACACACGAACTTATTGATCTAGAACCAGATATTATTCTCTCATTTGACGGATATAATGATATCAACCACCTTTATATCCAAGGAAGGGTGGGTTGGCCCGGATGGAAATGGAATAGTATCTACTATGAATATTATCCTGGGAAGAAGAAAGTATCAGAATCTGATATCTCGCTCGCTTTAGCTAATTATCTAAACAATATAGAGAAGATGGCTTTGATATCAAATCTGTTCGGAGCCGATTATATCGCTGTCCTACAACCCACCACAAATTTTGATAGAAGTATCTGTAATAGCCAATCTAAACTTGGTGCCCGCCTTCTATTCTATTGTCTTGTAACCTCGAAATTCGAGGAATGGGATACACTAAAGCATCATAACTCTCATTATCTGGGTTTAGGCGACTTATTCTCAAAAAATCAGGAGTTATTCATCGACCAAAGTCATTTTGACTATAAAAAAGAGTTGAATGACGATCATCCAAACAAGGCTATTGCTAGGAGCATTCTTGAAAAAATGGTTAGAAAAGGATTGATTGAAGATAAAATACTATAAACCTGGATAATTTAAAGTTACTGGATGTATTCGACCTAGTGATACAGGATAGGAGAAATCAACTCCAAAAGGCACAAGTCCTATTTACAAATCTTCTTTGCCAGGATAAATAGGTGGTTTCCCCCTTCGCAGGATTCATCCCCTATCTCTTTCACCCAAATTATCTTAAATCCAATATCTTCAACCATCTTTTTGTTTGTTTCAGAGTCGTAATGGCTCCAATACATCTTTGTCCCAAGATAGTCTTCGTTGATATCATCCTTTAGATCGTTTGCTCCAGTGCATAGCAACATTATTCCATCTGGTTTTAGGATTTTGTAAAAACTTTCAATGATACCCTTATGCTCTTCACGCGGAATGTGAATTATTGCGTAATATGAGATTATTGCATCGAAGTGATTTTCTGGAAAGTGAAGTTTGGTTAAATCCTTTACAAAGAATTTTCCATCAGGAACATTTACCTTTGCTAGATCAATCTGAGATTTGGAAAAATCAACACCAACAACATTAAACTGTCTACTCAACTTCCTTGCGACTGGAACTCCAGCCCCGCACCCTGCATCTAATATAATTGCATTCTCAGGCAATCTGTCAATAAAATCATCAATCAATCCGATATCCTCTGATGATGTACACCGGCTTTCAAGATATACTTTTGCAATATCGTCATACCCTCTCCCTACAATATCCCTCCCATCCATAGAAGAGTATAAGGAGACAAGAAAATTAAGAAGAAGGACATACTTTTTTCGATAATAGCCCCGGGAGGATTCAAAGCACCTTTTTCTTTTCAAAAAAGAAAAACGTGCACGAAAAAGAAAACGTATCTGATATCACGTTGCTGAGGGACTGGAGCGTCTACGGAAGTCGCTCCTTTCTCATCGGGAACGCGAGCGACTCTAGTCGCTGCGCGCCGAAAACTTGTTTTCGTGCGACTCCGATAGCCCCGGGAGGATTCGAACCTCCGTCCACGGTTCCAAAGACCGCAAGGATAGGCCACTACCCTACAGGGCTGTTATATTTGTTTTGATATTATGTTTTGTAAGGTGTATTAACTGTTAGGTTAATACGCCCCGCTTGTGCACGGGGCGTGACCGTGCGGCCACTACCCTACAGGGCTGTTATTTGTGGGTTGTTGTGTATTGAACCATTTATATTGGTTTATTCTTTAAAAAATATTTTTAATGCTAATATCTGTTATTCAGGGGAATCATCGCAGTATATACTGTTATTGACCTTAAATGGAGTCGAAACAATCAATAGGATGAAGCTGAAATACTCCCATATTCTAGGCTGCTCCATCTAGCATTAGATAACGCCAAAATATATGAAAACCCCAAAAACGACAAGATATCCAACTAATATCGCTACAACCCAATCGTGTATACAAAGGCCATGTTTATGCTGACAACCTTTGAATGGACAAATTGGTTTTTTGAACATTGGATGATGAACAACCCTCTTCATGGAATACCACCTACTTAATTATTGAAACAGGATTATAAAAAAAGATTTATTTCACTTTTTTATCTGATTATCTCAACATTATCCGCATATCTCTTATTTTCCCCTATCACCACGTTAAGTGTACTAACATCGTTGAATACGTACAGGTATCCAACATCCCTTTTAAAGATCCATAATACTGTCTGGGTTACCTCAACGATCGCTACTGATGGTTGGCTTGATTTAATAATCCGATATTCATGCGGTACAAAAATTTCAACATCCTCGTTTCCATTACGCACAATATGTAGTTTTAGAAGACCAGTCTCCGGATCAACCATATCATGACTTACTGGTTGTCCATCAAGTATTATTTGATCTAGTGTTTGAGCAGATGCAAATGATATCGCAAAGATAGTTGATACTAGGAGTAATATTGTATAGCATGATTTTCGGTGGTTAATTATTAATACCATCTTCTAAGATAAGTTTTTATTATTCAGCACCACCTTGTTACTATAATATCTCTTTTTCTTATTTAAATACGTTCCACTTGCCCTGACCGCTCATAAAGAATATCTAAGTGCTCTTTTTCATAGATTATCAATCGTTCTAACACTTCTTTCGTATTCTTATCCTTTGCTTCTTCATGCAGTCTGGAATATACACTAACGACTTTTTCCTCCATCTCTATCGCCTTTCTAACAGCTGTTTCACCATCAACAAGGATAGGATCAATATCTAATCCTGGATGTACCTCGTTCATCCCATTCTTATCATCGAATAATCCCTGGACAGCCAGCCAATGCTTATATTTCAACATATGCTGGTATAACAGGTAGAGTTTGTTTATGAACTTATCTTCCTGGGTTGCCAGCTGCTTGAAGAATTCCCGTGACTCAATATTTCGATTATTAGTCTCGGCTTTTTTAAAGAACTCATATTCTAGCTTCTTTCTGTCTATCGCGGTTTGAAGCAATTCACTAATATTAGTATCAACCATATCAACTACCCCATTTAGTTATCCGCTATATGGGTTTAAAAAAGTAATAAAAACCCTTAAAACAGATATTTCAAGGGTTATGCCCCTACTAAACGCTAAATCTAATATATAAAAAAATGGAGAAATAGGTGTTGTCTGTTAAAGATCCATCTAAGAAAATTACCAGCGTTTTGGTTTTTTCTTACTGAAGCAATCTCTACAATATACTGGTTTTCCTTGTGTTGGCTTAAAAGGGCCCTGCCAAGACTGACCGCACTAACTACAATTAGCATCATGCATCTCTCTATCATTTCCCCTACCAAAATCTCTACCCATTTGACAAAACCTCCTACATTTATTATCTCCATTTGGAGTACTTTTTCAACAAAAACTTCAACTTTTCAGCATTATCCTTGTTAATAGAACCTGATTCAAGAAGCCCTTCAATATAACCTATAGCATCATCAAAAGACTGAGTCGTCATCTTATTGAACAAAGTCGCAGTAATAATATTCTTATTATCAACAACCTTAAAATCATCAAGCATATCCTCCAAATCAAAACGGAAATATTTTTGCCTACCCATATCCAATAAACGTCTTTTCTCACCGCCCTTATTCTTATGATTATGCTTCTCAAACGGATTATTCTTATTTGTCGAAGGTTTTCTCCATCTACCTTTCAGATTGATCAACTCTCATATTCCTTATAGAAGGTCATTATAAAGTAAAATAGCTGCAAAAAAACCAACAGATTTTTTCAAAGACTAAAATACACTCCCACCGGGAAAATAACCTTATATCTAATACGTTTACTGTATAAAAAAGGCCGAATAGATTATAAATGAATAAATCCAATAATACCAATCACGAATCACATTCAAAAAAAATATGCGCCCATAGTCTAGTGGTATGACTTCAGCCTTCCAAGAACCCTTTTCCCGCCTACGGCGGCAGAAGCGTTCACGGAAAATTAAAAATGTCGTGAACAGGGTTCGATGTTAGCTGAAAGCTCGGGTTCAAATCCCGATGGGCGCATTGGTACGTAGCTTACAGACTAGCGCAAGCTAGAAAAATGAAATCATTTGATATTTCTTAGTTCTAAACCTAATTCAGTTATATCCGATTTTTTTATAAAAAAGAAAAAAATACAAATTTTAGTTTAAAAAATGGCGCAAATTATTATAATTGTGATCAGAATCTCTGACTTCTTATCTTCTTCTGATATTCCTCTTTTAATATATTTATATAATATAAGTTTTTACTTTTATATGGCTCTTTCACTAACTTCTTTTATATGTACTTGTCAATTGAAAAAATAATGTCTTTTTAATATCTAATAATGAATTATATAATACTGGTGTGATTTATGCCTATATTAAAAGAATACCGATCTGAGATAGGTAAATTAACTGATAAGGACATTTGGGAAACAAATCTTCCACCAGTAAATATTGATGAAGATACTCGTGAGATAACAAAACATCTTGCAGGGAAATATAGGGGTAGTGTAAGAATAAGTGCGGGTTTATTCTATACTGATAAAGAGTTTGAAAAAGAAAGAAAAAGACTATTAGATATCCAACTACCTTAAGATTTTTTTTATTAAAATGGAAACTGTATTAGATGATAAATTAAAAGAAATTGTTGAGCTATATACCATTGTAAAGGATCTACTACTATTCTGTGAAGAAATTAATCCATCTCATCAAACAAGTATCCAGTTAATAACTGAATTAAGAAATGCAATGGATCACCTTATGAGAGTTTTTGCAGCTGAATATAATATTGAAAATGACGGGGATCTTAAATATCAAATAACAAATCTGGACAAATGTTATAGTCATATATATCGTGTTGGCTATGATACACTGGATTGGACAACTTTATTATTAAAAGATGTGATAAAACAGGAATTATTTGGTTTTTCAAACGAATGTATTATGAGTATTATACCTGAGTACTATACTGAAATTAAACCTGAAATCGAGGAGATATCAGGAGTCATAGCAAAAATTAGGGCTGAAAAGGATGTCGGTGAGTCAAATAATGAAAATTTAATAAAATATATTAAACAAGTATTCGTATTAGGAGAAAAATATAAACAGATAATAAAGAAAA
>CAYREE010000137.1:0-5781 GCA_964423225.1 uncultured archaeon
TTTGGTAAATATTTTAATTGTGTTATAGCCCGTTTTACCCCTTTTTACCCAACCGAGGGCGAAGCCCGAGGCAACCGAATTGAAACAGAGAATTGAGTTTTCGAGCAGAAAACAGCCTCATTAAATTCGCCCAAGTTTTTTCTTATACTCTATTTTATAAAGAGATTCCTTAAAGATGATTAATGAACATAAAAAAAATATTTATCTTCATATTAGTAACAATAATTCTTGGATGCATATCTAACTTGAATGATCAATCTACTCAAGGATTATCTGAATCAACACAATTAAGTTCTTCAACGATAGCTATCCCATCAACCACATCTTTTAACCAAGATATACTCAGTACAACAGTTCCCATTTCCAAGACATTATGTGAAGAAGCTTGTGATCAAGTCGGCTTTTCATCAGGAGAATGTAAGATAAATCGGGCTGAATGTCGTAGAAAAGGTGGTTTTTCCTTAAGAACAAAATTTAGTCTTTGTCATAATATTGGGGATAAATGTTGTTGTACTCTAAGTGATTCATCACTTATCACAACTATCATAAATGATTCTATTGAACAAGATTTTCTTACATCAAATACGATAGATATATCAATTATCACTATTAACGAGTCTATGAATATATCACATACGATTCAAAATATTACAAATCTAGTAGATATTTCGAAATTATTATATAGTACCACTGAATTCTTTTTTCAATCACTACCTATTGATAAAGAAGAGAGACTCAATTCTACACTTAGAATTGCAAATAATATTTGTACTTCTGGAACTCCTATTACAGATTTGAGTGATTTAGAGCGAATTGATAATGATATCCTGCGTCAGATAATCTATACTAAAGAAATACTAAATGACAATTATGATCTCGGCTTAGATACTCGATTTGATGAACGATTAAAAAACAACATACATCTATTAACAAAAAATGCACCAATAATAGCGAGTTATAATGAATTGATAAGCTCTTCATGTAATGCAAAACGATCTAATCCGGATTCTATCCAAGATTTTTATTATTCGGTATTAATCCTAACCTTTGATATAGTCCTGGTAAAAGAACAAATCGCGTATAAATCAGCTTTTAGATTAACTGGGCTTGTAAATAGGAAAACCAAGTTACAATATATCAGAAAACTCTGTGGAAATAGATGTCATGCATATGCTATGAGTGGTGTACATTGGAGTATAAGAGATAACTTTAATGGATTAATGGATGAAGTAAAAGACCAATTAACTTACAACGATATAGACTACTTAGCTAATTATCTTTACGATTCAATTTCTACTAAAAATATTGTAGATGAAAACAACTCGGTAGAATACAAGAATAATTCAACCGTATTACTAGTCCCTACTCATGAAAATAGCAATTCTAGTTAAAATTGCTTTATTTTATTCTTTTTCCAATAGTTTTTATCACGGTGGTGTTGGTGGATTCTAAGGGTCTAAATAGTCATTTATCTGAAGCTGAGACAAGAAAGCAGTTAATTGATAAGAAACTTGAGGCTGTGGGTTACAAAAAGTATGATAAAAAAGATATACCCTCCTTTGAAGGGGACTATTATATACCTGAATATCCTACTTTGACGGGGCCAGCTGATTATTTGCTTGTTTCTGATGGTGTTCCTTTAGCTATTGTTGAGGCAAAAAAGCTTTCTGTTGGCCCGCAGAATGTCTTAATTCAGGCTCAAAGGTATGCTAGGGGCATTGAAGGAACTAATTATGACTTTAATGGTTATCATATTCCTTTTATTTACTCGACAAATGGCGAAATTATTTGGTTTCAGGATCTGACAATCCCCCATAGTAGGTCTAGGAAGTTATCTAGTTTCCATAATTCTAATGCTTTAAAGGAGCTTCTTCAGTCTAATCGTGAAGATGCCATCCAGTGGTTTAGTGATAATCCTAATGACCATGGTAGACTAAGATATTATCAAAAGGATGCAACAATTGCTATTGAAAAGGCTTTATCTGAGAATAAACGTCAGATGATGATTGCAATGGCAACTGGCACTGGAAAAACATTCACCATCATCTCTGAAGCATATAGGCTTATGAAATCTGGTTATGGTAGACGTATTCTTTTCTTAGTGGATCGTCGTGCTTTAGCTGCTCAGGCAGTTCAGTCTTTTTCTGTTTTTGAACCTGAACCTGGATACAAGTTTGACCAGATTTATGAGGTTTTCACTCAAAAACTTAGTAAAGACGATCTTGATGACACTAAATTCAATCCTAAGGAACTGCCCTCATCTTATGTTGAAAATCCTAAACCAGGCCATGCATATGTGTATGTTTGTACTATCCAAAGAATGATGATAAACCTTTTTGGATGGAAAGAAGCTTTCGAAGGAAGTGAAATGGAGGATTGGAGTGATGAAGATAAACTCAATATTCCAATAAATGCCTTTGATATAGTCATTGCAGATGAATGTCATAGGGGATATAATGCAGCCGAGGAGAGTAAGTGGAGGAGAGTACTTGACTATTTTGATGCAATAAAAATAGGTTTAACTGCTACTCCTGCTGCCCATACTAAAGCATATTTCAAGGATATAGTATATCGGTATGGGCTTAATCAAGCAATTCAGGACGGATTTCTTGTAGATCATGACAGAGTCGATATAAACTCTGGAGTACACGTAGATGGAATTTTTCTAAATGAAGGAGATAAAATCGAAATAATCGATTCAGAAACCGGATTGTCAAGATTAGATGACATCGAAGATTCACGGGAGTTTGATGCATCCCAGATAGAGAGAAACATAACCTCACCAAACAGTAATAAGAAGATAATTAAGGAGTATGCAAGTTATGCCAATGAATTTGAGAAAGAAAATGGCAGATTCCCAAAAACCCTTGTATTTGCAGTAAATGACAAACCACACGTTTCACATGCCGATCAACTAGTGAATCTTGCAAGAGATATATTCCAAAGAGGCGATTCCTTTGTTGAGAAAATAACCGGAACTGTAGATAGACCTCTAAAACAGATAAAAAAATTTAGAAATAGACCCGAACCAAAGATTGTTGTCTCAGTAGATATGTTATCAACAGGTGTAGACATACCCTCATTAGAATGCATTATTATGGCTAGGCCTGTCAAATCAAGAATCCTTTTTGAGCAGATGTTAGGCCGGGGAACAAGAAAATGTGATGAAATAAACAAGTCTCATTTCATTGTTTTTGATTGTTTTAATGGTGGTTTATTCGAGTACTTTAAGCAGGCTACATCCTTTAGTATAGAACCACAAGATAAACCAACTAGGACAATCCAGGAAGTAATCGAAGCAATATATCAAAATATTGACAGAGATTATAATATCAGGTGCCTTGTCAAAAGATTACAACGAATCGACAAACAGATGAGTGGGAATGCAAGAGAAGAGTTTGCTAGGTATATCCCACATGGTGATGTCAAAGAATATGCATCTAAACTACCCTCAATGATTAAATCAGATTTTGATAATTCATTATCTCTCTTATTGGATCCAGTTTTCCAGGATTTACTCGTCAATTATGAAAGAGCATCAAAGAATTTTATAAATGCTTATGAAGTAGATGATGAAGTATCATCCACTTATGTATTCAGGACTTCAGATGGCAAAGACCTTAGAAGAGAAGATTATATCGAGGCTTTTGAGGAATTTGTCAGGAAAAATCCAGAACACATTCACGCAATAGAAATACTGCTAGATAAGCCAGAAGGCTGGAAAACCGATGTTTTAATGGATTTACGAAAAAAACTAGATTCTAGGCCTGAAAGGTTTACTGAGAGACGGCTTAGGAAAGCATATCATAAAGAATTGGCGGATATAATCTCTTTAATCAAGCATGCTGCTAAGGATGATCCGATATTATCAGTGGATGAACGTGTATTTAAGGCAATAGAGGAAGTTATGAAAGGTAAGAACTTTTCTGGAGATCAGATGAATTGGATTGAATTAATTCAGGCTCATTTAGTTGAAAATCTTACGATTGACCAGGAAGACTTTGAACAAATGCCCATCTTCACACGTTTAGGAGGGTGGGTGAAAGCGAACAAGCAATTCAATAAACAACTACCAGAAATATTAAATGAAATTAATGTGGCTATAGCGAGAGTTTAAAATGAGTGATGTTGGACAAAAATTATGGGGATTCTGTCACACACTAAGACACGATGGAATCGATTACGGAGACTATATAGAACAATTAACCTACATCATCTTTCTAAAAATGGCAGATGAGAGAAAAAGGCCCATACCAGAAGAATACAACTGGGATACACTCAAACAAAAAAGTGGTACAGAACTAATAGACCACTATGTTGATACACTTAGAGCATTAGGAAAAGAAAGTAACCTATTAGGGGCGATATTTTCAAAAGCAGTGTCAAGGTTTACAAATCCAGTCAACCTAAAAAAATTAATTAATCTTATTGATGAAGTAGAATGGACTTCTTTAGAGCTAGATATTAAGGCAAAGGCATATGAAGACCTACTTGAGAAAGCCGCTTCAGAAGGGAAAAAAGGGGCAGGTCAATACTTCACTCCGAGAATACTCATCCAATCAATAATAAGATGCATGAAACCCAACCCTCTAGAAGCCAAAGATTTTACTATACACGACCCAGCATCAGGGACAGGTGGATTTCTTATAGAAGCCTATGAATGGTTTATCGACCAAACAAAAGGAGCTATTCCAAGAGACGAAATCCAAAGAATACGGAAAAAAACCTACTCAGGATCAGAACTAGTCGACAGGCCAAGAAGACTAGCCTTAATGAACCTATTCTTACACGGTCTAGAATCAGAGATTAGACTAGCAGATTCGATATATCATCCAGAGCCAGGGGATAGGTATACATGTATTCTTACAAATCCGCCGTTTGGTACAAAAGGGGCGAATCAGGCTCCTACAAGGGAGGATTTTACAGTTTCTACGAGTAACAAGCAGTTGAATTTTGTCCAGCATATTATGACTATATTGAAACCTGGCGGGCGTGCAGCAGTGGTTTTGCCCGATAATTGCCTGTTTGAGGCTAAGGCTGCTGAGGTTTTTGAAATCCTTATGCAAGATTGTAATCTTCATACAATATTGAGGCTTCCAAATGGCACATTTACGCCCTACAGCCAAGGTGTTAAGGCTAATGTGATTTTTTTCCAGAAGGGTGAGCCCACCAAGGAGGCTTGGATTTTTGATGCGAGAACGAATGTCCCCGGTGTCACAAAGAAGGAGCGTCCTTTGACTGCTGAGCATTTTACAGAGTTTGAAAAATGCTATGGTGATGATCCAAATGGTAAAAGCAAGCGAAAGGACTTAGGTGAGGAAAGCCGTTTCAGAAAGTTTGACATTAAATACATCCAAGAAGAAAAGAAGTACAATTTGGATATCAGATGGTTGAAAGATGAAGGATTAGAAAACTCAGATGACTTGGCAGAACCAGAAGAAATCATTGCTGAGGCAGTCATAGAACTTGAAACTATTACTGATGAGTTAAAAGATATTCTTGGACTCATCGAATCAAACGGATCAAAATAAAGATGGATATTCCAGAAAGCTGGGTGCAATCAACAATAGGTAAATGTTTTCTAGAAATTAGAAATGGGACCACAATTAAACAGAATAAAGAAAAGAGTGGGATTCCAGTTTCTAGAATTGAGACTTTACAAAACAACGACTTTGATTTGAATAGGGTAAGACACATATCAGATATCTCAGATGAAAATATTGAAAAATTTAGATATCATATGGGGGACATTGCATTAAGTCTTATCAATAGCTACGAACA
>CAYREE010000138.1:0-5771 GCA_964423225.1 uncultured archaeon
CTTTTTCAGTGCCTAGATGGCAGAAGGCTGATACTGTTGGTTGGTCGAATCCCCCTTATTATGTTTCAGAAGAAGAGTTACTTAAAGTCATTGCTATCTTAAGATTGGCTGTACCCTATACGGGTATGATAATCTCTACGAGGGAAAGCCCGGAAACAAGGAGAAAAGCATTTGAAATCGGGATATCACAGACTTCTGCCGCATCGAAGACCTCTCCAGGTGGATATGGTGTGACCTCTGAGTTAGAGCAGTTCACAACATCCGATAAGCGTCCGGTAGAGGAAGTATTGGAAGGCATCTTAAGGCAAGGTCTTCTTCCTAGCTTTTGCACTGCCTGTTATAGAAAGGGCAGGACTGGAAAGACGTTTATGGATCTTGCGAAACCAGGAGACATCCAGGATCTATGCAGGCCTAATGCTCTCCTGACTTTTAAAGAGTATCTGGAAGATTATGCTTCGGGTGATTTAAAGGATTTGGGTGAGGGGATAGTTGGAAAGTATCTGGATGAGATAGGTGATGAAAAGATTAAGGTTGAGACTATTGCTCGACTGAAACGTATTGAGTCTGGTGAAAGAGACTTGTATTTCTAATTTTCGATTTTTATATTCTTTTTGCCGTAACTTTAAAAGGTAGTGGTCATGGCTTTACCGCTTCTTTGTGAAGTGAGGAAGTTCCGTCCACCAGATAAATGCGTGAAAGAAGGGCGAGAGTCCTTGTGTGATGGTGCAGAGACGAGAATCCGTTAAGACGCAAGACGATGAGGGTTGACTGAGTTGTTTTAGTGGACGTTTGAAACGAGTGTCACACCATAGCCTGGTGAAACCGGTATTTAATCCGGGATTAGAAGAATAAGCCGCATACGCCAATACTTGCATGGCAGGTAATAAAGGCGTTTACAGAAGATGGGCTACAGACCACTGCCAATCCCTTTATCTTTCTTATGTTTATTTTTGGTCTTGGAGGTATTCATCCAGCATCTTTCTGAATTCAGGCATTGGTAGGACTCCTATATCTGTCCGGCCTGCAGCTTTTATCATTTCTTGTGTTCTTGGTTCGCTTCCAGCTGGGACTGCGATGAACTCGATATCTCGTGAGGCTAATGCGGGCACACGATCAGTGCTGTCATCATGACTTCCTAGGCAGGCATCTAGTACTCCTAGGATCATATCGCCATGGTGTGGTGGGATATTATCGAGGACTTCTGGGAAATCCGATACATTGATTGCTGCTACATGTGGCATATCCACTCCACCCGCCCTTAATGTCTCTGGGGTGACCCCGTTTGCTAGGATATTCGGCAGGTTGTTCAGGCTTCCTGCGCTTCTGACAATGGAATACGGCTTCAATTTTCCAGTTGATCCCCTAAGTTCAGAGTCACTTGCCTTTAATATCTTCACTTCACCTGTTGCGTCTCCTACACCCATCAACTGTCTACTATCTCCTAATCCTCCAGGTGGCATTTGTCCGCTAGCACCACCTTCTAACCCGCCTATATGACTCATCTTGACCTTGAACTTCTATCAGTATGATGGTTAATTACATGATATCCACCTATATAATCTCCGTTCATCCTTCTTTTTTTTAACTTGTGGGTATAATCTTTTATCAGTATGAGAATCTTAGCCTGTATTATGGTCATTGCTTTTGTACTTGTTTTAGGTTGTGTTACAGAGCAGCCTGATGATACTCCTAGGCCAACGGTTACGACTGTGAAGAAGGGTGTGAAGACGGATATGACTGTTAAACCAGATATTAAGAATTTTAGGGAGGCTAAGAATTCTAATGACCTTGGTTTCTGCGATGATATTGAATCTGTGAGGCTTCGGGATGTATGCATCCGGGATGTTGCTATGAATACTTCGAATCTGCGTGCATGCGATAAGATAACAACACAGAGTGTTAAGGATACGTGTTTTTACAGGATAGCGGTGGCAAGAAAAGACAAGACTGTGTGTAGCCGGGTGGAAAGTTCTAAACTCCTTGATTTATGCAATAAGAATGTCTAGGATAGTTTACTCCTATTTTTTTTCTACATCTTTAGATGGATGAGCATTCATATCACCCTTCATTTCTTCCAATACTGCTCTTGGATTAATATGGTATCTCTGGAATAGGCTTATCACTTTCTCATTGTCTGAAATATTCTTTGCAACCATGTATTCCAATACTTTCTGTCTTATCTGAATCTCGGTTTGAAGCCTCTTCTTAGTGATCCCGCATTTTGAAGCTATCTTCTCGGTAAGTAGTATTGGATAGTCTGTCCTAGAAATCTTGTCTTCACTGATATCATATGTGTATATGTCGCCAAGCTGTACTACCTCACCTTCAATACCCGTGATCTCACTGATCTGGGTGACACGCCTGAACAAGCCTCTAGTACGGTCATAAACCCTGTTTAAAACGACTATAAGATTTAGTAATGGCATCATACGTAGGGGGACGTTCATCGGCTCGTCCATAAGCCTTATCGTGGTCTCTCTTGCATTATTTGCGTGGAGCGTGCACATAGAACCATCTAATCCTATATCCATAGCCACAAAAAGAGTCTCAGCCTCGTTTCCTCTCACCTCTCCAACGATCATTCTGTCGGGCCTCATCCTAAGGCTGTTTTTCAATAGGTTATGCATTGTCAGTACTTTAGATTGTTCCATGGTTGTTGGTGATGCTTCTAGTGGAACCCAATTCTCTATGAATTCAAAATTCAATTCGAGTGTGTCTTCAACTGTTACAATTCGCTCAGTCTTCGGGATGAACATGGCTAGGGCATTCATTAAAGTAGTTTTTCCTGATCCTGCACCACCTGCAACCAGGATGTCTGCAGGAGATAATCCGAATCCTTCTACACAAACCCATAGGAATGCGGCTAGATCAGGTGTTACTGTACCCACCTTTATCAATTCGATGATATTATATGGAGTCTTCTTGAATTTTCTTATTGTTAAAGCTGGCCCGTATGGTGCTGCTGGAGGGATCGCTACGTTTGCTCTTGATCCATCGGGCATATGAGCGTCTAACAGTGGATTTTCTTCGGTTAATGGTCTGCCAGCGTAGTTTGCAAGCCAGTTTATTATATCTTGTAGTTCGTGTTGGGTTTCGAATGCTAGGTTTGTAATGCACATCCCGTGTTTACGGTGTACTATGAATACTGGGGTGTCAACACCATTCACCATTATCTCTTCTAATTCCTCATCCCGCATTAATGGACCGATCTTTCCGTAACCAAGGAATAAGTCGTCCATAATCATTGAAATGATATAGTCGAGGTTCTCTGGCTTGATATCCTTGTCCTTTATCTTTGACTGCAAGTATTGTCTTATATAATCTTCTTTCTCGATCGTATTATGGATTTTTTCAAGCTCATCCATTACTTCCTTGTAATTATCTATGAGATCTCTATCGTTTGTAAGGACATTCTTTTCAGAATCAGTTAGTTCTGGTGTGATGACGATATAGTAGGGCATATGGTCTCCATCACCCTCCATAATCTTAACATTGTTATAAGAGTCGATAAGTTCAGACATACAACTATTGATTAGATTCAAGTTATTAAATATTCTTTTCAGAAGAGTTTGAATAGATTCTCTACTGTGTTGCTCCGCCACCAGGAATCATAGACTGTAGTTCAGATCGCATCTCATTGAATTTCTCAGAAAGTTTTTTCTCCTGTTTCTCAAGGACTTTGATCTTGGTTGCAGCAACAGACGAATCATCTTCAATGCTCTTAATACTATCCTCCTTAGATGATTCGACAAGTAGTGGGCCAACCATCTTATAGACTTTTCCCTTCGTCATCTTATCCAGTTCTTTTTTCGCGTTCTCAAGATCTGAGTTCGATAGTATCAGTTGTTGTTTTTGCATTGCGATTAACTGCAGTTGGTTTTGCATGTTTTGAAACTGTGCTAGCTTGTCCTGTAACTGTTTTGGGATATCCATTTTTATTTACCTTATTGAATACTTGCTCTTATTAAACCGGCTATTGTGAGGTTAATGTATTAGACATGTCTATCCATCTTAGATACGTGTTCACACAAGCCCTCATCGCATGCAAGTCTTTTGCCTCGATCCTTATGACTAGAGCGTCTTCGTATCCGATACTTACCTTAGATCTGTCATGTTTGACTGATCCCACCTCAATCTGGATAGCCTTTTGTATTATCTTAGCCTTTTTTTGGGGCATCTCGTATCTTATTACGAGTGAGTTCATCTCGCCAAGACTTCCTTTACCATAGTATCTGGTCTTTGTTTAACCCAGATATTACTTCTTTTCTCAGTGCAGGAAGTGCACTTCATCTTGGCTTTGGCTATGTTTTCGTAGTCGAATTCTGCTCCACATTCAATGCATACGTAACTCATTTTGTTTTACCTTTTTCTTGTTGCTGGCAGATGAGTGCCGCCTGTAAACTCGTGTTGACAGGATTTGCAATACCATATTCCAGCAGCCTTTCGCCTAATCCGGTTCTTCAAGCATTTAGGGCATTTATTCCCTTTTCTGGCTTCGTCCTCGATTTTTTTAGCCTCATGCCGTAGTTTCCGGCCTACTCTTGGCCCGTATCTGCCTAGACTACCCACTTTTTTCGTGTGTGTGTACATTTTCGTGACATATAATAGAGAAAGCATCCAATAAAAGCTTTATTTCTCCACCATTTTCCGGATTTTATCGGAATTTTTAAAGGATGCGTCTACTATTGACGTTACTTCTTCTACTGTGAACTTTCCTCGTCCTCCTTTCTGCATTGCGTTTAGTGTGTCTGTGGTAGTCACTGTAAGCCTTGCATCAAGGGCGTATTCTTCGTTCAATGATGGATCATTGATTATCTTATCCCCGATCTTTCCATATGTGAATGGTATTGGAGAGCATGTTATCGGTAGTTTACCATCCCATTCTCCGTGTACGGCTTTACCATCCTCGTATTTTGGCATCCTCGCATCTAGTAAGGCTGCTGTTGTTGCAAGTCCTGCAGCATCAAACAGGTTTCCGAAATTGTCGAGAATATGGATGTCAAGGAATACTATCCATACTTTACCTTCCTCTATGAAAAGCTTGTCAACATCTATCATGCCTGATTCTCTTATGCCTCTGTCAACTACTCTGGCAAGCTCTATTGATTCTTCTCTTGGAGGTCCAGACTCAAAGTCTGGGGATGCCATAGGCCTTAATTCCACGCTTGTAGTCATTACACCTGAGTCTGGCCTATCGGAGTATGGTTCTGCAACATCCATGCTTATTCCGACGAGTACTTGGGTGTCTCCTAGTTTTACGAGAGCTGATCCATTCGCCTTTTCTGGGATGTATCCTTTTGTTATGTCTATTGATCTTAATGCGTCTAAGGCTCGTCCATCCTCTCTTTTACCCTCGTTCATCAGGTTTGTGATATAATCCTTTTTCAAATATGACTCTACCTTCATTTCTTCACCTCTTTCTTAGCATACCCTTTTAGCAATGTCTCTTTCTGCATTTCGTATACTTTCATTGCACCGTCTACTGCAAGGTTCAATGCTTTCTTGAACTCATCGTTTGTGAGTTTTCCATCCATTTGAAGTAGGACTAATTCTTTTGTCTTTGGGATTATTGCTATTGGCACATCTGCTTCACCGTAGTTGTCTTCTTCTTTACCTAAGTCTAAGATGACTTCGCCACCTGCTCTTCCTGCAGCGCATGCAACAACCAGGTCTCGCATTGGTATTCCCGCATCTGCGAGGGCTAGTGATGCTGCTGTTAGTCCAACACATCTTGTTCCTGCATCTGCTTGTAGGATTTCTACGAATACATC
>CAYREE010000139.1:0-5761 GCA_964423225.1 uncultured archaeon
GATTTACCTGTAGGCTTGTATTCCATCAAGCGTTTTTTAAGAGTTGCATTAACGATCTTCTTGGCTACTTCTTTCACGTTTTTCTTTCGCAATTGGGCTAGCTTTTTCAGTGTTGTCGTAGTCTTCTTCGTTGCCTTGATGGTTGATGTCGTAGTCTTTCTTTTAAAAACCGTTGTAGTTGAGACTGATCTTTCTGGAGGTGCTGTAGTGGTTGTCCGCAAAGACAAGGTTGTCGTTGTCAACCGGGATAATGTCGTAGTAGTCTGCCTAGAAAGAGTCGTAATAGTGGCCCTAGACAGAGTAGTCGTACTCCGAGATAAAGTCGTAGTAGTGGCCCTAGACAGAGTAGTCGTACTCCGAGATAAAGTCGTTGTAGTGGCCCTGGATAATGTCGTAGTAGTCGCATCCCTTGAGCCTGTGTCGCGGGAACTGTCCCGTGCCAGAGAATATCCAGCCAACAAGAATGTGATAAATAACGCTAACACTATCATCTGTTTTTTCATAATAATAACACCTCTAAAAAACAACATAGATTATATTAGAGATTTGAACGAGTATAAAAAAGCTAGTACCATCCACAGATTATCTTATTGAAGTCTGTGATCTTTGGGTTTTTCATATCTGTCTCGTAATTAAGGCTCCAGAATCCATAGGTGCTATGATCTCCGAATCTTCCTATCGCCTGCATTCCATGATCGCTTATTATAAGCAGTTTATCTGCTACTTCCTGCGTTCTTTTTGCTATGTCATCGAATTCCTTGTAGATTATCTTCATCTTTGACTCTACCCCGAAGCTCAGGTGTCCTATCACGTCTCCTGCCCCGAAGTAGCCCATCACCAAATCATAGTCTCCTTCTAAGGCTTCAAGATATTTTTCCTTAATCTTCCTGTAATGAGCATAGACTATCTCATCGAATTCTTCCACGGTTATCTTCTTGTCGAAAAAATCTTTCATTCCCTGACGCTCTTTCTTATGTTGTTCCAGATTACTATTAAAGCCCGGTATATCGAAGGCTTGATAGCTCTTTTCATTGAAGAATGTGTCTTTAACATCCTGTTTGAAATCCCACATCTTATCGTTTCCCAATGCGAGTATCTCTGCCTCCCGGTTTATCCCTGATAGGAAGCTGCTCCAGATGACTATGGTCCTCGGCTCTTCGAAATCCGAGATATCGGTTTTTCCATATGTCGTCTGCATCAGGTTTTTCAGGCCGAATTTGGTGACATACTCATATTCCAGTCCGTCGATCCCGAGTATGACATTCATTTTTTTCCCTCGGTGATTATCCCGCCTGCAGTAACATCGTATCCTTGGACTAGGACGAATCTTCCAAGCTCCGGGACTTCATTGAAGTTCTCAACCACCAATGGATGTTCTGTCTTTAGGATTAGCTCGCCAACCTCGGTCTCATTCAATACTTGCGCGTCCTCTTCTAGCACGTCTAGCGTGGATGAGTCCAACCGTTTGTTTATCGAGACTATACTCGCATCAACTTCCTGTGTCGCAAGCTTAATGATCACCTTGTCCTTCTTATCCAATGGTTTTTTCGCCATCCAGAAAACATTTGCGTTTATCGTGTCTGTTACTTGAGGTAGCTTCCCATCGCATAAGACATGTCCACGCTCTATGAAAAGCTTGTCATTTGTTGTCACACCAATGCTCTCACCAGCCTCTGCCTCATTCTTCTTTTCATCGAGAAACATTTCGATAGACTTTATATTCGTTTTCCTAGGATCTGGTAGGACCGTTATCTCTTGCCCTTCCCTGATCTTCCCTGATTCAACTCTACCTACAAAAATCCTTTTTCCATCTATCACATAGACGTCTTGAACCGGATATCTAAGCTCTTTTTCTATAGGTCTTTCGAGATTGTTGAATGTGTCAAGCGATTCAAGGATCGTCATTCCATCATACCAACCCATTTTTTCGCTCTTGTTTGCCACGTTATCGCCGTCTTTTGCAGATATTGGTATTGTATATGTTGGTTTGATATTGATCGCATCGAGAAATTCTACCAGTTCTTTATTGACTTCATTGAATCGTTCTTGACTGTATTCCACTTGATCCATCTTGTTTATGACTGCTGTAACCTGTTTTAATCCGAGCATGCCGAGTATGTATGCGTGTCTTTTAGTCTGTTCTTTCACTCCTTCATTTGCATCGACAATGAGTATAGCGGCTTCTGCCTGGCTTGCCCCGGTTATCATGTTTTTCACGAATTCCTTGTGTCCTGGAGCATCAATGATCACATACTCCCTCTTTTCAGTATTGAAAAATGTCTGAGCAGTATCGATGGTTATACCCTGCTCCCTCTCCTCTTGCAGATGGTCCATTACATAAGCGAACTCTATGTCCCTGCCCAGGGCCTTGCATGTCCGTTCTATCTCCTCAAATATCCCTTCTGGAAGGCTGTTAGTATCATAAAAGAGCCTCCCGATCAGTGTGCTTTTACCATGGTCTACGTGTCCTACGATTACAAATTTCAGGTGTTCTCTATCCATTTTCGTTCTTTCTTCCCCATTTTATGCTGTTCCACAGCCTTTCGTGTCCATAGTATCCAATGAATTTTACTACCGCGTCAAGTAGTCCCACTCCGACTGCGACCTTTAACTGTCCTGTGATCACCAGTACAAGGATTGCTGTGAGGAATGATGCAATGATCCTCCAGCATACTGCTTTTGCCAGAGATCTTTTTCTTGTTACAATCATTTACATGTACCCCAAAGTTCTTAGTTTCTGCATCATGTAGTCTGTCTCCTTATCCTGGCTTCTGCCAGATCGTTCAGTTACATCAGTTGTCTTTAATTCTTCGACTATTTTGTCTATTGTGTCTGCATCACTATCTGTTGGTGCGCAGCAGGGCATGCAGCCTAGGCTCCGGTATCGTTTGCCATCAACCGCAAAATACATTGGATTAGTCGGAATGTTTTCGCGCTGAATGTATTCCCATATGTCAAGTTCAGTCCAGTGTAGTAGTGGATGGACTCTAATATGTTGTTCTTCATCGCTCTTGCTCTTGTACTGGTCCCAAAGTTCCGGTGGCTGATCCTTGTAGTTCCATTTGAAGTCCTGGTTCCTGGGACTGAAATACCTTTCCTTGGCTCGGATACCATGTTCATCTCTTCGAATACCGAGTAATAATGCCTTGTATCCCTCATTATTGATATAATCCCGTAGTGCATTTGTCTTTAATGCAGTACAGCATTCTAATGCGCCTTTTTCATGGCACATCCCTGATTTGATGGCTTCTTCATTCCGGGCTATCCTTAAGTCAAGATTCCATTCTTTTGCGTACTTATCACGGAATTCATACATTTGGGGGAATTTATAGCTTGTGTCTATGTGTATTGCGGGAAATGGTATTTTTCCAAAGAATGCTTTTCTGACAAGCCAGAGTAATGTTGTGCTGTCTTTTCCAATACTCCATAACATCCCGAGTTCCTTGAATTGTTTATATGCTTCCCGTATCACGAATATGCTTCTTGATTCCAAATCATCTATATGGTCCATCATAGATACCCTAGTTTCCTTAGTTTTTCCTTTACTTTTTCCTGCGCTTCAAGACTGTCATCCCACTCTTTTTTAGTTGAGACAATCTCCCTTAAAACGAATATCACATAGTCGGAGAGTGATGTGAAACCAGTATCAGCTATCTGAGCCTTAACTTTGTAAGCTAACGATTCAGGTATGCTTACAGTAGTATACTTGTTTTCTCTATCACTTCTCACAACCATTTTAATTATATATAATTATGGATATTTAAAGGTTTTGTTCAACACAATTGATGAATGAGTAATAGATTATATTAATAGTAAAATCAAGTCAATGATTACAATCATATAAAATGGATATTGTGAACGACATCTTCATCCAATACAGGACAATTGTAGTCCTCATTTATTCCCTGTTCTTCTTGCTTGCAATATATACATTACATACCCAACGAAATACCCGATGGAATATCACTAGTAAAATCCTGAAAAAATCATATAGTTATCTGATTGTGTATATCGCAATACCAACAATACTTTTCATCATTTCCCTGCCATACAATCATATAATACGGTTAGTGATTGCATCATTACTCGCATACTACACAATCAAAGCTATTAGGCTAAGTGATTCGCTCTTTGATAATAATGATGAGTTTTCAATAAAACCATATTACCTCATCCTTTTTTTCATCTTCTTTCTGATGACTTTCCTCGGAATAATCGTGGGAGACGGATCCTATGAGGACTGGGCAAAACACAGGAGCGTTATACTAAGCCTTGCAGAAAATCCAATAGATCCTGGCCTAGATCACTTTATTCATCCGAAAGTAAGTCAGTTCAGAGAATCTCGGTTGATATATTATTATGCTATGCATCTTCCACCAGCATATGTGTCAGGCATAATCATATGGTTGTTTAACATAACTTACACGCCAATACTGAGTTATATATCCGGTATGACTTATGCCCTGTATCTTTTCACGGGTTTGTTAATCATATCGATTCTTTTGCCAAGTGCAGTGCAAAAGTTTTTCAAGATACATAATAATGAGATTGGAGTATTCTATCTTTTCCCGATAGCTATCAGCGGATTGAATTATTATCGTGCAGTATATGATACAGGCTTTTTGTTCCATTACAATGTGGAATGGCTTGGTTTTTGGCATGCGCAAGTACCCTCGATGATCCATGCATGGAAATACATGCCATCACAGGTTATCGCCATGTTTGCTGGCGTGATTATAATCTTCCTATGTATCCGCTCGGAGAATATTTATCCCCTCATCCTTGCATCCATTTACATGGTATCATCGGCAACATTCATGTGGGTGGTCCTTATCCCAATAACGCTTTTTGCATATCTTGAATCATTCAGCGTAAAGACTATTGTAAAGAGGATAGTCGATAACAAGGAGATGTTATTGATGCTAGTAATAGTAACTTCCATGATCTTCATGTTCTATTTCACGAAGAAACATGATTCCATTGTCTTAAGCAGGACATTTGAAAAACCGGATTATCCGATAAGGTTCATAAAACATTTGATCGTGGAAGTCAGCTGGATCTTCTTCTTTATAATCATCCTTAGGATTGAGAATATCAAGATCCCAGGGATAGTATGCTTATGCGTATTATTGATACCTCCATTATTCTTGTGTGAAATCGGTTTCCTTAATGATTTGGCTATGAAAGGTATCATGCCGATACAACTGATAATCGCATTGTTCATGGGGATAAATAGCGAGAAATTCTTGTATAGCGGGAAAAAGATTACATTGATACTAGTGATATTATATTTCATCATTACTTTTCCCATGATAATCAACGAGCAACTGGCATGGATAGGTAGAGATCATATCTGGCTTAGAGACAAGATGGTTTTCCTAATGCAATATGCTGGAAATCCAAGGATGGACTATATAATATAGACGACAAACCACCTAGTTCTTCCGTATCCCCTCTAGTTTCGAAATGAGATAAAATCCGTAAATACCTGGTATGAACACATTAAGTGAAAATATCATTACTGAGAGGCTGAATGCATGCTCTATTGAGACTCCAAGCATTGGGAAAACAGTGATACTCACAAGTTCTCTGACACCCATCCCACCAACAGTTAGTGGGATAATATTAGACGCTAGGATGAGCACGTATCCAATAGAGCTTTTTAATATAGACGTGGATACGAATGCAGACAAAGTTATGTGCGCTTGTATTAATAGGATGAAATAGGGTGAGAAGTAACTTGTTCGCAGCGTCAAACTGA
>CAYREE010000140.1:0-5735 GCA_964423225.1 uncultured archaeon
ACAAGGGCTTATTCTATGCTATTAATAAATCCGGTTCAGACGCTTGTAATTTTGGGGCGAGATATATGAAACGGAGTTCACCAGTATTATCTGACGGAATAGTCTTCTTCGGATCAAAAGACGGCCACATATACTCTTTAAATGCAACAACCGGAGAGTTAATCTGGGATTATAAGACTGGTTCATACATCACTTCTAATCCCCTAATTATAGAAAATTTAGTATTCATAGCCTCTGCCGACCGCAAAATCTATGCTTTTAATAAGAAAACAGGTTTGTTAGTATGGAATATCTCACATATACAATATGCAATATTTTTAGGTTCTGATAAAAACATATTAATTGTTCCCACAATTCAGAGAAAAATATTTTTTTATAACTCATCTACTGGCGAATTATTAAAAACATATGATGTGGCTGGGAGGTTAACCACAAATTTTCTAATTGGATCGGATTGGATGATATATACTTCAATGGTCAATAAAGAAAAAATAAATTATACTAATTCAATCCAAAAAATCCATTACGATTCAGGAATGACATTATGGAAAACAGAATTTGCAAAAACAATATATTCAACCCCCGTAATAGATGATGAAGTAGTTCATATAGGGACAGATGAAAAAAAAATATACAGTTTAAATTTTACCTCTGGAGAAATAATCCAGAATCTATCATTAAATGGATTTATCCGTGGCAAGATCCTATTTGATCAAGGAAATATGTATGTTGTTTCAGGAGATAGGAAAATAACTGCATACGGTGACCAACCGGATGCGTATGTAAATAATATAGACTTTAACGGACTTCTTTACGCTGGGCGGCAAGTACAGTTCATAGTCGATATATCAAATAAAGGAAATGCTATCATTAACAACCTCGATGCCACTCTCTTCATTGACCGAGTGAAGATCAATACAAAAAATATTAGTATACACCCAAATTCAAAGGAGACAATTCACTATAACTGGAGCCTTGTACATGGAACACACTTGATTGAGATAATACTAAACAAATACAATAACCGACCAGAATCAAATAAGTCAAATAACAATTATGGCATATTATTCTCAGTACGATCTGATTGGCCTCGTTTTAGAGGTGGTACAGAAAATTTAGGTTTTTTTAATAATACAGATTCATTCAGTGAGGTATCACATAAAGTACCTTGGAAATGTATTGTTGATGATAATAAACCGAGAAACATGCGTAAAGCCGGGTATCTATGGGATACATATAGGAATTCAATATCTTTTAGACCACTAGAATTTAAACTACGATTAAATTGTAGTACTAAAGACGTGTTCACTGGAACTTTTATGAACACTTGGAATTGTTCTGTTATAAACAATAGTTATTTTTTTCCGGGATATCAATTTTGGTTGATGAAAAATTATTTCAAGGAATTTGATGAAATTAGCTATAACAAATCAATTGCGGATGGAGAAGATGTGACCATACCCTATAGGTTCCCTCGGATTGATCTAAACATGTCATGCACTGCTGATTCACCTGATTCAGTACCTTTCATGGACTATAATGTTAGATGGTATTGCACGAGGAATCGTAGGTTAAATTACACTCCAATGAAACATACATCAGCCTGGAACTGTGTTTTTACAACATATTCAACTTATAATATAAAAAATATTTCAAGTATAAAAAATTATAATCGACATTTGTCAACTAGAAAAATAAAACATGTTAATACGTCTGATTATGATGTAAAATGGAAATTTAAGACACAAGACAAAATTCGTTCTAGCCCAATACTAACCGATTTAAATGGAAATGGATTCATGGAGATTATATTTGGATCAAATGATGGAAAACTCTATTGTATTGACCATAATGGCAATATTAAATGGGAATATTCAACAAAGGGCAATATAATATCCACACCAGTTGCTCAAGATATTGATGATGATGGTAGAATCGAGTTATTGTTCGGATCAAATGATAATAATTTCTACTGTCTTGATGATCAAGGATCTCTGAAATGGAGTTTTTTAACCAACGGAAAAATAACGTCTTCCCCAATAATTATGAATTTAACACAGACGAATAAACGCGTTGTTTTCGGATCATGGGATGGGTATGTTTATGCCTTAACACCTGAAGGTGTAAGTGACTGGATATATAAAACTCATGGACCTATTAAATCATCCCCTGCACTATTGGATGTGGATGGGAATGGTGTTGATGAAATAGTTATCGGGTCTGATGATAATAATATTTATGCTTTAAATTATCCCCCATATCTAACCTGGGCTTATCTAATGAATGATGATGTACAATCTGCCCCTGTAATCTCAAATACATATAAACATAATGTAAAAAATATTATCGTATTATCCTATGGGGGTGAATTAAATAATCTTTACAAACAAGCCCTTACAAGTCAATATATTCCAACAAAACAAGGTCCTAAAGAGGTGAAAAGAAGTAGGTTCTTTCCGAAATGGGGGTATGATTATCAAAAAAATTCTGAAAATTCACCTGCTGTCGGGGATGTTAATAATGATGGAATTATTGATATTGTGTTTACTTCTGGCAATGATATACTTGTAATGAATGCAACAGGATCTAGGATCCAAAGAAGCACTATAACAGGTCCCTTTTACTCTAGTCCAGTAATTGTAGATCTAGACGGTGATAAGCAAGGAGAGATAATCCTAGGTTCTAGCAAAGGCATCCTTAATATTATCAGTAATAAAACGATTAAACAAAGATTTTTAATAGGCAGTCCAATACATTCCAGTCCCGCATTTTCAGACGTGGATAATGACGGTATTGTAGAATTCTTTATTGGAGCTGATGATGGTTATCTATACGCGTTTGACACATAATCTGTTCATTTCCTTAAGAGCAATAAATATTTTGTAATATTAGAGGGAAATGGAACCTTAGACTGTGGTATTAATTCAACATCTTTAAAACCGTGAGTTATACATGAATCAATAAACTCAACTGGTCCAGTAGGTTTAAAGTGCCATAATAAACCTGATATATCACCTAATAAACCATCCTTCACACCGAAATTTATGAAGAATCCATCCGTTTTTAATAAACGGAATATCAGTGGAATTGTTTCGTCTAAAACAGCATATTCAGAAACCGCACCTGTGCTAACAACCAAATCAAATGACGAATCATTTAAACAAACCGAATTATTGTCCGGATAATCATGAAATGATTCAACACAATTGAAATCACCGATAATTGTTCTTGAATCAGGGAACCTCTCATAATACATCCTCAACATTTCTTCAGATAGATCAAGGCCTGTAATCTTGGCGGATGGATAGCGTTTTAACAGTATCTGAGTAGAAATACCAGTCCCACAACCAATATCCAGGATCGATGGTGTTTCAGGCATATTAATATCCATAGAATGCAAAAATCGTTTCAGACACCGAGTATATCCCAGAAAAACCATTAATTTATCGTATAATGTAGCCCTACTGTCATATAATCCCTGTGTTTTTAATGTTTTTGATTCATGAAAATTCATTGTTATTTATTCTCAATTTGAGTAATATAGATACTTATGGATAATACGGTTATACTCGATACGAAATATGATGATCTAAACCTATTTGGTAAGGGAAAAGTTAGAGATATTTATGATTTAGATGATAAGCTTCTATTAATCGCCACAGATAGGATATCTGCCTTTGATCATATTCTACCCAATGGAATACCTATGAAAGGTAAGGTATTGAATAAGTTAAGCGAATTCTGGTTTGATGAAACCACTGACATAGTAAAAAACCATAAGATTACTACTAACACAAGTGATTATCCAAGTTCTCTTAAAGAACATCTCGATGAATTAGCAGACCGGTCAATGATAGTGAAAAAAACCGAGACATTCCCTGTTGAATGTGTTGCAAGAGGCTATATTTCAGGTTCTGCCTGGAAAGAATACCAGGAAAAAGGAATGGTTTGCGGAATTGAATTAACTGAAGGTTTGAAAGAATCGGAAAAAATCGATAATCCAATATTTACGCCGGCAACAAAGGCAGAGACCGGACATGATATAAATATCTCATATGAAGAATGCGTTGGTATAATCGGTGAACAACAGACAAAAGAATTAAAGGAATACACTCTAAAACTCTATGAACGAGCATGTGAAATAGCAGAATCTAAAGGCATAATCATTGCAGACACAAAGTTTGAATTCGGTATCCTTGATGGTAATATAATATTAATAGATGAAGCATTAACACCCGATTCATCAAGATTCTGGCCTAAAGATGATTATAAACCTGGACGGTCCCAAAAGAGTTTTGATAAACAATATGTTAGAGACTATCTATTAGAAATCGGTTGGGATAGAGAGCCTCCCATACCCACGCTTCCAAAAGAGGTAATAGAAGATACAAGTAGAAAATATCAGGAAGCATATTCGAATATAACTGGAAAAAAATTATAACAGATCTTATATATTTATAATTCCTATATACTGTTCCTTTAAACAACGTGCGTGATAACTCTTGAAAGCGGTCTTATTAGCGGGTGGATTAGGGACGAGGATGCGGCCTTTAACGTTTTCCAGGCCAAAACCATTATTACCACTTCTTAATAAACCTATATTATTTCACATACTAGATTACCTTAAAAGTCATGGAATCACTGAAGTTTATTTAACGACAAATTATCGCAGGGAGATAATCAGTGAAAATGTTGGGACAGAATATAATGGTGTAAAATTATATTATCCACTTGAAGAAAAACCCTTGGGGACTGCAGGATCGGTTAAGAATATCCATGACTTGTTGGATGATACATTCATCGTTATCCAAGGAGACACTATTACAAATATAGACCTATCAAATCTAGTTAAATACCATAAATATTACAGTGGTTTATGCACGATAGCAGGCTATCAAGTTGAAGATCCCTGGAATTTCGGTGTCATGGAACTATATGATGATGGACACATCAAACAATTCCATGAGAAACCGAAGATAGATGAATGTGTTAGTAATATCATAAACACGGGAATATATGTTCTAGAACCAGAGGCATTGGATTTCATTCCAGCAGATACTTTCTTTGACTTTGCAAAAGACTTGTTTCCACGCTTACTTGAGCGAGAAAGCATCTACTCAACACAGTTCAGTGGTTTTTGGGTTGATGTAGGTCAGCATGGAGGATATATCAAGGCAAAAAATTGGCTATTGTCAAATATAAACACGAGTATACCTGATACTGTGACTCTCGATGGCAAGATAAACGGAAAAGTCATACTAGGTGAAAATACAATCTTGGAAAAAGATTCGACAATAATCGGACCTGCAATAATCGGAGATAATACACTGATAAAAGGCAAGAGTCAGATAGGTCCTTACAGCACAATACATAACAATGTTACGATTGGAAAGAACTCGTATATTGATGCTGGAATAGTATTTGAAGATAGTACTTTTGGAGATCATTTAAATGTAAAAGAGGGTTTTATAGGTGAGGGATGCACGACAGGATTAAATACGATTGTAAATGAGAATGCATTAATAGGTCCACAATGTAAACTCGGCAAGGATATATCAATAATAAACGGGTCAAGAATATGGCCGAGCACAAAAATACTAAGCAATTCCATAGTAAGTGGGACTTTACGGTCGTTTATACCCTCAGAAGCGCATAGATTCGATCCTAGGTTTAGTCTACGAACTGTTTCAGCCGACGAAGCATTCTATTTTAACCAGTCCGTAGGAGGTTACATC
>CAYREE010000141.1:0-5625 GCA_964423225.1 uncultured archaeon
TTTCGAACAGGATCCCTGAAAAAAAAGATATTCATCAACAATCCGAAAAAAGGCATTAATGCTAGATAAACCGATAAATATGACAACAATGCCGTGACCACACAAAGGAACAGTAGGATATACCAAGATTCCTTTAATCTTATCATCAACAAAAAAATCACTCTATAACAATAAATATGTTTGTAAGGATGCCCAAAAAAAAATAAATGGGCATCCCCCAACCAGCAAATTTTAAAAGCTTATAGGTCTTGGGCTTTTAAGGTCTTTCGACCGTTTGCCGTACACCGCGCTTCAGCCTTTGCAATAGCTGCTTTTACATACTCGTCAAGTGCACCATAGAAATCACTTCCAACATTGCACTGACTCACAAAGTCCTTTACTTTACTTTTTACAATCACGTCTAACATTTCCACACCTCTCAAATAATAGTTTTATTGAATACATTGAAAAAACCTATTTAAAAACGAAAAGAAACGTATTTCAGGGTAAAAACTAGACATACTTGAACAATAAATAGAGAACAATAGCTATCACTAAGGCTTCATCAGCAAAAGCAATTATAAATTTCAATAACTCTTTCAAACCGCCCTCTTTCTTCTCCAATTCCATCTCGTCCGAAGGCCAAGACATACCACCTGCCATTTTGATCCAGTCAATCCCGATATTTTGAAAGCTTTTCTAATATGCTATCTTTAGGCAAAGCCCCAACTATCTGATCGACTAGTTCACCTTCCTTGAAGACCAATAATGTTGGAATGCTCATTATACCATATTTTCCGGCAAGCTCTGCGTTCTCATCAATATTGAGTTTGCCGAAAGCTATTTTGCCGGATAATTCCGAGGCAAGCTCGTCGATTATTGGCGATAACATCTTACACGGGCCACACCAAGGTGCCCAACAGTCTACGACTAGTAGTTGATGTTTGTTTATCTCTTCATTGAATGAATTGTCCGTTAAATCTAATGGTTTATCCATTTTGATACCCAATATTTATTACTTGGATTATTAATTTAGAAAGATATTATCTCAATAGAGTTTATAACTTCGTTTATCAAGCCGATATTTGAATCATAATCAATTGAGGGAGAAATATAGGTTAGAATATATTCCTGATTATCTGAAAAGATACCGATTACAAGGATTGTGACCTCTGTGGTCGAATGGGTGTATGATGATTTGAGTATATAACTGGTCTTGTGATTGATCATGTTTTCTGTGGATGATAGAAGTGTGTAATCACTATAGTCTACTATGTATGATTCTCGGATATATTCTTCGAATTCACTAAGTGACGGTTGGTAACTTCTTCCATGATCTATTGATGTTAAAATTATTTTTTCTGGGAACTGATCTGAATCGTCATCTGTAGGGGCTATGAAAGATACTATTGTGTCTTGTCCACCTTCAGAACGGATCCAATTTGAAGGATAATTCAAGCGTATGCCATTGGAAGGGCAATTTGTATAGACTTGAAATCTTGATGACGTGTGATATTCTATTAGTTGAGGTATTGTCGTTGTTGCTATCGTGGTTGTCGATGTTGATTGTGAAGTGGTTGTTGGTTGCTTATCCGTATCACAGATAGAATCATTATTTACATCAAGACAACAACCAGTATCATGGAGGATATATGGTTGTTCGCAGATTGGATCCGATCCAATACATCCAGAAAAGAGTATGGATAATGCTATTAGAATTGTTAAACGAGTAGTATTCATTCTTGGCTCAATGTTTTTTTTATTGTTTGTATCATGAATTTTGGCGGGTTTTCAAGGTGTCTTTTAACTGTGCAAAGTTCAGCAGATCTTATCACCGCTTCTTTATACTCATCTGGAAAACCTTCTGGTAAGAGGATATCAATGTTAACAGTTGATATCAACCTTTTTACAGGATCATATTCAGGATTGACTATGATCCTCATATCCTTGGTATTAATACCTCTACTCTTACAGAAATTCAATACGTATATCCCAGCACAGGAGGCTAATGATGCTAAAAATAGGTCGAATGGTGTTGGTGCAGATGCATCTCCCCCGGCTTCTTGTGGCTGATCAGTGTTTATTATAAATCCTTTATATGAGACGTCTACCTTTAGACCACTTGGAAAAGATACTTCCATCTTATTATGATAATTTAGTTTATAGGTGATATATAAACTAATTCTAATAGTATGATATGCGAATATTGATCCTTTTAACTGTGTTTATACTGGGTTTGGGATGTCTTCAGAAAGAGCCTAAAACAATGGAAAATTGTAATGCTGAAGAAGACCAGTATAGACGTGATGTATGTGTCTGGGATCTCGCATTATCCACAAATGAAAGGAAATACTGCAAGGAAATAGTCGACAAGGGTTGGAGATCATCTTGTTATCAGAATTTCGAGAGGACATTACAAGATCCTAGCGAGTGAAATATAAAAAAAAGTTTTTTTATCAACTAGTATTTATTAGATTCTGCAAATAGTATAGTGGGTGGTTTAGTTGTCTGACATGGTAATATTATCTAGAAGGGAATTTGACATTCTTTGGGATGCTTTAAAGACTAATCCAAGATACAAACATCTTAATATCCCTGAATAAAAGGTGTGATAGAGTAATATGCGCTCAGAATACTTGGTTACAATATTAGTATTGATAATGTCCATAAGCATGGTTTATTCAATACACTTGATACAAGAGAGAAAACCATCAATCACGATAAATTATGTACCTTCTCCAACAAATCATGATGGGAAAACTGCGGATCTAAACGATTTGAGGGGATTATACCAGAATATATCCACCTCTATAGTTTCTATAACTTCCACCAGATGGATAGAAAAAACAGAATATCGGAGAGAAGGTACTGGATTCTTCATAAATCAAAACCACTTAATTACAAATAATCATGTTGTATCACAAGCCGAGACAATAGAAATAGAATTAGACGATGGGTTGAAGATAGACGTTGAATTGGTAGGAAGTGACAGATATAGTGACATAGCAGTGTTAAAAACCGATCTAGAATTGAATATTACACCATTAACTCTAGGCAATAGTAGCGCCATATTACCTGGAACAAAGGTTGCAGCACTTGGAAATCCATTTGGTTTGAAAGGATCCATTACTTCAGGCATATTAAGTGCACAAGGAAGGACATTGAAGACTGTTGATGATTTCGTGATTGTTAATGTCTTACAGACTGACGCGCCAATTAACCCGGGTAACTCAGGAGGTCCATTAGTAACAACCGATGGTCTTGTAATAGGAGTCAATATCGCAAAAGAAGGTGATAACGTAGGATTTGCAATTCCTTCAAACACATTAAAACGTATTAGCCCGATACTTATGAGGGGTGAAGAATACAAGCATCCATGGATAGGGATTATCGCACAACCTGTTACAAGAAGACTCGCAAAACAGATCGGTTTAAAAGATGCGAAAGGCATGCAATTACTACAGATTAATGATGACGGACCAGCCGATAAGGCAGGATTAAAAGGAAGTGATAAATTATTGAAGACTAATCGCTCCCAGATCCTATCGGGAGGCGATGTGATAACTCATATGAACAGTATTGAAATCAATTCATTCCAAGACCTTATGAACTACCTCGAGGAAGAAACTATTCCCGGAGATAAAATAGCAGTAACATACATTAGAGATGGTAAGATAGAGGATACACTACTTATCATTGGGGAACGACCGTGAAATCATTTTATATCTGAAAGTCTTTTATGTGGTTCTCCATGGGTTAATACACCATCTACAAGATATCCAAGCTTAACAAGATTGCTTTTTATCTGCCGTTTAAAGTAGTAGAGTGATATGAAGGTTGTGACAAAGCCAACAGTTACGATAATAGTCAGTAATGTATGATCTATCAGACCGTTGGAAAATGCTATTAATGCGATAATCAATTCTATTCCACCACGATCATTCATCCCCAATGCGATTGTATTAATGGAATCCCTGTTTATGCCAGTAATCCTTCCACCGAGATATACTCCTAAAAACTTCCCATACGATGCGATGATAATAAGAGCTGATACAAGGAATATGTCTGAAAATAGACTGAATACATCAAATTTCAAGCCTATGTTAATGAAGAAGAAGGGGATGATCAGTCCGAAAGTTAGTGTTTCAAGACTGGTGATTATCTCCTTTCCTTCACTACCTTTTTTTATAGTTTGGTTTATTATCAGCCCTGCGATAAAAGCCCCTACCATTGAACTTAATCCGAATACCTGACTCATTAGCGTTATTACAAGCCCAAAAAGGATCGATATGGTAAAATATTCGTTAACAGTGTTTTCTCGTATCAATAGTTTGGATATTCTTGGAAATAATATGAATCCAAGCAGTCCAGCAATGATAAAGAAGCTGAGATATTCAAGAATCATGTTTATGATGCATGCAAGAATTGATACCACCGAGTAGTCTTCAGCATGAATTAATGTGAGAAGTAGAGTAAGTGCGAAGACACCAAGTAGGTCATCTATCATACCTGCACCCACGATAATAGCTCCCTCATTTGTTTTAAGCAATCCATATTCCATGAGTATTTCCACAGCTATTGCAGCAGCCGTGACAGACAGACATAAGGCCATTATAAGACTTACAAGTGTTTGATATCCTAGAATACTCATGAATAAGTAGACGAGTATGAAGGGTATGGCAAAGGATAATAACCCCACTGATAATGCGGTAAATGATAGTTTTCTCAGTCTTGACACATCCATTTCAGCTCCTGCAAGAAGTAGGAAGAAGACTATCCCGATTTCAGATAGGAATTCAAGAAGTGGGTTAAATCCAGGATGTAATAGGAATTCTCTGAAGGGATAGATATTGAATACTATACCCGCGAGAATATATCCTAGAACCCGCGGATATTTGAGGGCGTTAAACAATTCAGAGAAGAGGAATGCTATCATTAGACAGCCAGTAAATCCGACGAGAATTGGACTTAATACCTCCATTTAAAGAAAGAATATTACTCCCAGCTTAAATATCCAATCAATCAGAATTAAGGCGGTATACCGTATAATTCTGGTTTTCATATAAATGTTCGAAATCCAATCGTTTTGGTTTCTCAACTATGATATAAGAAAATCCATATTTACCGGATAGAGTCTTCAATTCACCCTCATTTAGAGAATCGTATTTTTCCCGCGTTTTTCCTATGTCATTAATCCGATTCCTCCATTTTTTCGCATATTCTTCATTGAAAAAAGAGAGTGTGCCATCCTTCCATGAGGCAACAATACTTCTTTCAGAAAAAATCCTGAAACCAGAGATATATGGCGGCACTAGAAATAAAGAGTCATATCTAGTATTTTGCAAAGCCCATTTCTGAACATCTATCCACGATGTTGTCTTCACGGGATAATCTATGTGTACGCCATTATTCAATATGGAACTGGCTGTGATGAGCAATAATGATGCTAATATTGTTGCCGACATATTGGATAAGGGATAATCTGTCTGTAAATAATTTTTGAAAAACTGTCTAGTTTTATCTTTTTGAAATGTTTTTACGACTTGGTTACTAACATAGATGAAGACTAATACGGTTAGGAATACTATAGACCTGTATGGTTGTAGCATTATTATTGGTTTTATAGGAATGATTTCAGTGAAGAAC
>CAYREE010000142.1:0-5579 GCA_964423225.1 uncultured archaeon
AAGGTTATAGTATACATATAGGTGGTGAAGATTTCACTGTTAAATTCGAGGAAAAAGTAGGACTCATGGGAAAAAATAAATATTCTGTCCAGGTCCAGGGGCCAGATGGCGGCAAACAATACCTAGGATCAGAAAAAGATACAGTAACCTATCTGGAATATCTATTCCAAAAAGACGATGTGTTACGTGGATTAAACCAAGAACAAAGAGCTCCAATAGTACGAGATGGTCGTAGAGGAGGTTAACCACACTCATCTATAACGAACCTACCCTATCTTCTTATTAAGGTTTGGAATATCACTAAACAAATGCGTTACAACGCCAATAGTGATGGGTGTCTCTAAAGCCGGGAGAAAATAAGGGACAACAAATAATAATATCCCTGAAGTTACAAGATGGGTTTTCACAAGAGTTGTCATAAGACCAGTTTCATGCAGAGTATTCATATAATCCTTAAAGTTTTTGAAAATATTCACTGGATTCCTATACACTCGAAGTTTTTTCTCAGACTTAGATTTCACAAAAGTGAATACTAAAGCATCCCAATCAATGAAAATAGCGGAAAGGCCAGAGATAAAAATCCAACTCACGATTGTAATAACTGATGTGCCCGGATAGAATACGAGTAAGGCCAGGATGGTAGTAACCGCTGCGATAATAAAGTGATGGTGTGGAAGCATAGTTTATCTTATATAAGTCCTTAAAATAATATGGTTTTGAAGCTATGTGATAGAAGATGAAGATAAAAAATACTCTCACACTAACAATACTACTAATATTAGTTTCCTATGTCTGTGCGTTCTCACTCAACGAATTGATTGGATGGGAAGAAGATGAAATACCACCACAAGACCAAGAATATTATCCTGAATCAGACGACCAATACAATGACCGGATAGGCCGGGAAACACCACCAAACAACGAAAATCATGAAGAAATACCAGATGAACCAATCCCTGAAGAAGACTTTGAAGACCTACCCCCAAGAGAATTCCCTGAAGAAATACCCTCAGAAGATCCTGAAGACCATCCCCCCAGAGAAGTTCCAGATGAAGAAGTTGTTGAAGACGAGCAACTAAACGAATACATGGGGACTGCTGAAAATACAGTGATAAAAAACCCGGGCTCAATAAAAGAAACAGAAGTAATGAGTATGGGAGACAAGCTGAAATTAAACTCATACTATGGTTATATCGACCTAATAGGCCATCAAACATATAGGGTTTCAGTCGGCTATACCAATATAAATGGGAAACTTGAATATGAGATAATTATCTCGCATCTAGGAGGAGCATTTATAAATTCTTATGGAAAGTCTGAAGAATCAAATAGTATATATGATAAAGATAGTTATTACCCTCGCCTAAATAGAGTCTCAAAACTACATATAACATTTGAAAACCTTCAGGATGCGATAGAAACATACCATCTAATAGAATACATGAACACACTCTGCCAAGACAATGGTAAAAAATGGAATTATCCAGCAGTTATCAGCTGGGCAACACCATTCTGCTACCAAGAAGGTACAACAAAAGACATTTCAAAAAATGGATATGCAGAATGTTATATAAACTACAAGTTAGATGGAACATTCAGGGTTTCAAACAACTGCAGATACAAAGCAGCAGCATATAAGATAAAGAAAAGCCACAACTCATAAAAAAAAACTAATAAAAAAAATCTCAAATGTTTTAAATAAGCATACTATAATACTATTTCAAAAAAAATTTTTGATACAAAAAGTGATGTATAAACCATGATGCATATGGGAGGACGGATGAGCATGTTCATCCGATATTTAATAGCAGCAAACGCATTCATGTTCTTCGTAACAGTAGCAATGCCAGCCCTAGTCTACACGTATCTAGCATTAATACCCGCTCGCATACTACTCACACCCTGGACAATAGTGACAAGCATGTTCCTACACGCAGACGTCTGGCACATACTATTCAACGTATTCTTCGGCATCATGATGTTCGGCACATTCCTAGAATCCATAATAGGCCCCAAAGAATTCAAGCTCGTATACATGGCCGGCGGAATATTCGCTAGCATATCCTATATATTCACCTCGCTAGTACTAGGAATACCCAATCCAATGATCCCTGCAGTCGGAGCATCCGGGGCCATATTCGCGGTAATGGGGATGCTAGTCGTACTAAGACCCCATCATAGAATATACTTCAACCTAGTATTCCCAATGCCATTTTTCATCTGGTCTCTACTCTACACGATGTTCGCATTATCCTCGATGATCGGGACGATGGGCTCAGTCGCCCACAACGCCCACCTAGGCGGAATGGTATTCGGCCTAGTATACGGCTACTACTACAAGAAAAAGAAGATGACAAACCAATACACGTATGGAGTATCCTACAAATACGTCTAACCCCTAAAAACATAGACTTCTCGTGTTGAGACATCCACGTAATAACGGACACTATCATCCTTATACTTGAAGATACGGTTATTCACGTCCTCAAAGTCAAATACTGTGAAAAGCCAATACCCATTCCGACCATACCCTCTTAAAAGCATCATGTCACGCAACACACTATCATCATACCTGTCGATATACGGGTCATGGATGATCGACCTAAGAGCATTCGGAGGAATATAACCTGCGCCAGAGACTACTGCATTAGGATGCTCTGCTGTCAAAGCCATTAAAGCCTGACTATTAGACGTATAAAAAAAGCCGGCAGCAAGAGACCCAATTAATACTACTACCATGAAGAATCCATATACTATCTTAGACGTGCCATTCAACCTCCTATAATCCACCTTATTCCTCCCTGCATAATGGATTATCTTACCAGTCGCATAAAACACCATTCCTATTCCAAAGGACAGTCCAGTGAAAAACCTCAAAGTATTATTCGACTCCCTCAAATGCAGTATAGTCTGGCTCACACCATCAACTACAAGAGGAGTCATAAGAATGCCTGCAAACCAGATAGAAAAAATAAAACCCTTTCTAGGCCTTATGTAAAACGGGGCAAGTAATCCGATAAGGCAGCCAAGATTAGTGCCAATGCATCTTGCACACATAGGCAACTGGATATTATTGATAAAAATACTGCGTTCAGGAAGCTGATGACAATTGTTCAAGATATGCCCATAGTTATACGATAATACTCCGATTCCAAACAATAGTGGATTATCAGAATTGACTGTAAAAGGGGCGGAAAGGAAGGCAAGATCCACAATAAGGATCGTAAACCCATAGACTAATACTCCAAGATAAAGGACTGACCAAAGCTCTTTATTCGACTCCACCCGGCTCCTAACCTTTTCAAAATGTTTTAACCAATGCATCATAATCAATATCTGATATGAAACCTAAGATCATATTAATAATCCTAATCTGGATTATATTACTCGTATCCGCATATTACCTCAATCCATTCACTGAAAAAGAGAAGGTAGAATCCTCGACAACACTTATGCTCACCATACCAACCACGTTAAAGACAACTACCACGAATCCGACAACAACCACGATTACTGTGACAACCATCAAATCCACGTCTACAACCATCAGACCAGATACTATTAGGATAGATGCATTCTATGCGAAAAACCCTTTGAAATGCAGTAAACTAAAAAGGCTAATGGACAGATCAGGCTGTATAAAGGATATCGCCGTGCTCGTAGAAGATATTAGAGTCTGCAATATCCTGGAATACGATAACCATGTGACCGACTGTATCATACGGATAGCAAACAAGACGGAAAACCATTCAATATGCGGACAAATAGCAGGGATTGACAATATGATCTGCGTAAAACACAATGCAATACTACAAGAAAATCCGGGATTATGCAGTGAAATCACTGATAAAAGCATTTCAAACGACTGTCTCAGCCAGATGGGTGTATTCTATGAAAAATACACTTACTGTAATATCATCAAAGACCTGGATGCACGAGATAATTGCATTCTAAACCTGGCAAAAAAGATATCAAACCTCGGTTTCTGCGAAATGATACTAAATAATACACTAACCAAAGACGAATGTATACGACAAGTCGCATACAATAAAGGATACTATAAAGACTGTAATAACATCAATAATGAGGATATTAGACAAAAATGCTATAGGGAGATCGCAGCCCTAAACAAGGATGAAACACCCTGCATGTTTTTCATAGATCCAGTAGAACAGATAACATGTAATGCAATAGCAAAACACAACCTGGAATACTGCGAAAAAATCAGTCAAAAACGCGATAAAAAAGACTATAAAGACTGTATATACCTTACGAATACATCAATCAACAAATACTTATAAACTAGAGCACATAATCATTGTAATAAGAGAGTGTTTATTCTATGGGTAAAAAATATAAGGTAAAACAAGATCGGGGAGCTTGTATCGGTTGTGGTGCATGTGAGTCAGTCTGTCCAGAAAACTGGAAGATGATGGATGACGGAAAGGCAAAACCGATGAAAACCGAGATGGAAGAAGTCGGATGCAACCGTGATGCAGAGGAAAACTGTCCAGTAGCATGCATAAAGATCGAAGAAATTGAATCCTAAAGCTTTTTACAATTCACTCATATCAATAAACGGGGTAAAATGCCTATAGACAAAACCATCCTCCAGCGCTTTACAGACCTAGTAAGAGAAGCAAAGGAGGTAAAACTAGAGGATGCTACAGCCGCACTAGGCGTCGAAGAAGACGTTCTCATGCGTATGGCTGGAATTCTAAAAGACAATGATATCATTAAAATACACTACACGATAGTAGGAGACACCGTATTCAAGCCAGACGAACGAATAAACGTCAAGATAGAAGACGAACATATCGATGGTCTTGAAACAGATTTTAATTCTAAAAAAACTTCTAAAAAGAATCTGATAGACCTTATGCACGAAAAAGTCCTTGAAAGACGGAGAAAAAACAAGGGAAATAAAAAACAATCCGATGAAAAAGAGTCTAAACCACCCGAGGAAGTAAAGGAAAAAGTTGCGGAAGAGATCAATAAACACCGTGAAAAAGCGGAGGAATGGAAGAAGGTGGGTGGCGTAGACCCCTCAGACGAGATACCCGATGCTGAAGAAGTATTCGGAGACGAAGAGGAAGAAGAGTCAGAACCGAAAAAACAAAAACAGACAACACCCGATCCAAACAATCCAGACAAAGACGGAAAAGAAGACAAGATCAAGGAAGAGCTACTAAAAGCAAAACAAAAAGAACTTGCAGAACAAGAAAAGAACATCCATGAAAAAGAAGAGTCCATAAAACAATGGGAACATGAACTAGACGAGAAATCAGAGAAAATCAACGAATCAGAAAAGAAGGTCAAGATACAAGAAAAAGAATTCGAAGACAGAGAGAAAAAAATCAAAGAAGATGAAGAGAATCTCAAGACTCGTGAAAAGGCGTTAGAAGACAAATCAGGCAAATTCAGTGATGAAGAAGACCATATAAAAGAAAGAGAACAGGAATTCGCTGAAAGAGACAGACAGATCAATGAGGCTCAGGAAAGCATAAATACTAGAGAACAGGAATTCACTGAAAAGGAAAAGAAGATACAAGAATCCATAGAAGGCGTTAATGCCCGTG
>CAYREE010000143.1:0-5512 GCA_964423225.1 uncultured archaeon
CGTGGATGAACGGAAACTGTGTCTAACATCTTGCCCTTACAGTGATATCCAGAGACAGGGATAAGGCATTTGATAACACGGCAATTCTCATAGAAAGGCTCTCTCCGCCTACTATTACATTCTTTTTTAACGTCATCAGGGCATTCAGCCTTTATCTTGTTCGCGATTTCTTGGCATTTTGCAGAACCCTTGGGGATGCAACTATTCAAATGACTAGTATAATGGTAGTTGCATAATTCTCCTAGACTCATAGATCTAGTCCTTGACTTGATTTCAGCCACCTTGGCAAGGCATGCCGCCTCTGTTTCATACCAACCCCCTGCAACAACGCCAACCAAGGAAAAGAGGATAATGATGAATGAGAAGATTACAATGGAGTGAGAAAACCAATGATGAATCCCTTTTCTAAAAAACCATTTCATTTTATCAGATTAACAGTGTTTAGTAACTAAATTTGTTTACTCATATATAATCTTGTAGAATAGGTATGTATGGTTTTAGTTAGGTGTGGTTGGGTTCCGGATAAAACTTTTTACATCAAGTATCATGATAAGGAATGGGGTGTTCCCGTACACAAGGATAAGAAACTTTTTGAAATGTTGATATTGGAGGGTATGCAGGCCGGGTTAAGCTGGGATACTATCCTTAAGAAGAGGGAGAACTTCCGTATTGCATTTGATGGTTTTGATTTTGAGAAAGTCGCTGAATATGACGGGAAGAAATATGTTGAATTATTGGGGAATAAAGGCATTATTCGGAATAAACTAAAGATCAAGTCTGCTATTGAAAACGCGAAAGTATTCATTAAGATTAGACGGGAGTTTGGATCGTTCAATAGGTTTATCTGGGCTTATGTTGATGGCAAACCTATTGTGAATAATTACATGTCTTGGAAGGATATCCCTTCAAAAACAGGTTTATCCGATAGGATTTCTAAAGACTTGAAGAAACAGGGGATGAATTTTGTGGGTTCGACGATAATCTATGCTTACATGCAGGCGATTGGTATGGTAAACGACCATGAGACAAGCTGCCATAGACACAAAGAACTTGGGGTATGCTAGGAATTATCCCATCTAACATCTATCTTATCCTGGATTATTATTAGTTCCTTTTGCCTTTCTTTTAATAAGCTTTTTTCACGTTCATATTCTGCATATGCTTTATTTCCCTTTGATATACTCCCATAATTCAATTCAAATAATCCAGTCCGTAGTAATAACAATGATTTTTTCAGACTATCACATACTGTGTTTAATGCATTAACCTGCATTATCCGCTCTTCGATCTCTATAATAAAAATATCATTTGGAATGTCGAAAGTAGCTTTCTGATAGTTTTCCAATGAGTTTTCAGATAATTCCAATGCCTTATTAACCTGGTTTAAACCTTCGTCATAATAATCCATGGCAACATAATAGTCATAGTTAGCCTGATTTGTGAAGGATATACTGGATTCATAAATCCGGAATGCTTCATTTGAATAGAATGATGATTTATGATATTTGTCTAATCCAGTCGAGTAATAACCCATAAAAATATTGTATCTATCTAGTTCATCATCCTGAGCCTTGATTAACAAACTGATATTTCTTTTAAAATCAGAAACCAATGAATTTTTATCACTAATTTTTTGCTCGCATCCTTCTTCATTCGATTTTATTTGATCTGATAACCTTGATTTCTCAGATTTTAAATCATTTATCTCTAAATTCTTTGAGCTTAGTTCAACCTCATATGAGGATATCTCAGATTCAATATATTGTGTTGCAATAGAATTATTATAATAATAAGTTCCATAAGACAAGATAAGACCAATAACCAGACAGATAATTATAACCTGAGAATTTTTATCCAACATACACAAACCCCCTGATCATACTATGCGAATAATAAACAATAAAACAGGGATAAATTCAATGTCATTAAACCTAAAACATATTATAAGACAAGCAGACCATAATTGTATCGATAAAACGGTCTGGAAAAAATGAGGTCTAAGATAGTTATTGTTGGTTTGGTCTTCGCGTTTATTTTTGCATGTTTTTTTGCCTTAGCCATTATTCTCATCGGTTCGGTCTATACATTCGACTTATTAGCGTCGACTACAACCACTACAACGTTAGAACCGTCCACTAGCACGACGACAACAAGTACTACTACGACAAGTTCGACCACTACAACGTCTACGACGACAAGTCTGTCAACGATGACTACTTCAACCAGTGTTTCAACAACGACAACCATGCTGGAATTTGATGGGATATTATCTATTGCTTCATGGAACCTGGAGATTTTCGATCAGACAAAAGCTGATAATCAAGAACTGATGGATTATTATGCGGGTAAGATGCGTGAACACGACATCATCATTATCCAGGGAATACGAGATGAAACAGGAAGTGCATATAGGAACCTGTGTGGTATGATGAAGGAGTATAAGTGTATTGTATCAAGTAGGTCGGGGCCAGCCACGATGAAAGAACAGTATGGAATAGTATACAAGAATGCTGTTTTATTACAGACTCATGATTGGAACCGGGATCAGTTTGTCGACCAGTTCCTTAGACCACCATATGGTGTGACATTCAAATCAGGTGATTGGACGTTCCAATTGCTTACTATTCATACAGACCCGGATAATGTGAGGAAAGAGCTTACTCAACTTGAGTCGATTAGTCTTATCCAAAGCTATTATAGCGAAAACATCATACTATTGGGTGATTTAAACGCTGACTGCAGACATTATCCCAGCCCACCATTGCACTTTAATTCTTGGGCGTGGATAATACTCGATGATGCTGACACGACAGTCTCACCCGCAGAATGTGCATACGACAGGATAATAATCAAGCCAGAAGCAGTAAACAACCATATTGGCTATGGGATAATGAAGGACATGAACAAAACCCACGGCAACCACTATCTAATATACGCAGAATTCAAGACGGATTCGGATTGAAAAAGAATTCAGCTGGAAGACAAAGATTAAAAGCGTATTGTTAACGACATTGATTAAATAGAGAATATAATAGCTGCTGGAATTGTAGTGGGAACAATAATAATATCCATCATCCTCATAACAATAATAATTAAAATAAACAAAAGATAACAAAAAGTAACTTAGCTTGTTTTTCAATATAATGTCAGGAGTCTAGTTTATATACATTATATCACTATCTATTGATATGCCAGTTAAAGGAAGGAAAACAAGCTATAGGGATGCTAGAAAGAAAAAGAAACATCTGAGAAATATGTACAGAAAGTGATCATTCCCCATTTACTTGAAGATTATCTTTTTGATTACTTTATCCGTAATATGGTCTGGCGGATGCTATAGACAATAGAAAAAATATAACAAAAAGTAACTAACCTTTTATTCGCTTACCCCTGGCGTTAATAAGATGTAAACAATGTGTTTTTCTTGTAGGAATTCCCAAATAATAGTAGTATGATAGCTCCTGCAAAGGCGAAAATCAATGGGAAAGGCCCAGAAACCGATATTGACCCGTATCTTGCAGAGCTTCCAAAACCTGAAAACCTCGGGAATCAACCGTATATGAGGGAAAGAGGGTTTCTGGCAGGCATGATGTTGAATCCTAGAGGGGAGGGGGTAAAACAGGTTTTAACCTCCCTAGAGCATCACGACATCGTAAATCGGAGGGGTGCAGTCTATGCCCTTTCCAGGCTGGGAGAACTTAACCCTGAGGATGTAATGGCAGAGAGGGTAGCGTTAAAAAAGGCCTTTACAGAATTGGTAAGATCTGACGATTCATTTTCAAGAAAATGCGCTGCAAAAGGACTCCCCTGCATTGGGCATGAAGCCAAACCACTTCTGATGGAACTCGCCAATGATATCGATGCTAAAGTATCGGATGCGGCATTCAAATCCCTTGAGGGAATGGGCAATGATGGCGCAGGATCGCTGACTGTCCTTGCAGGTCAAAGAGAAACAAGGATTTCATTTAATGCCATAGAGACACTTGGAGAAATGGATGGGTATGGTTTTCCCGCATTGAAGACTTTGGCAGGCGGCAGAGACCAACCGAAAAAACTAAAGGCCATACTCGCATTAGGAGATACTGGAGAGGAAGCAAAGGATGAGCTTGTCAGACTCTCCAGGGACCTTGATCCTTCAGTAAAAAGAAATGCCCTACTCTCACTTGGAAAAATTCCGGGTTCATCATCAGAGATTGGCGCCCATCTGAAAGACAGAGACAGCGGAGTAAGATTGGCTGTGGCTGAATCCCTTGGGAATATGGGGGAATCAGGTTTTGAAGGATTAGATAAACTTACCAGGGATGAGGACCTTGAAGTCCGCATCGCAGCCATTAATTCAATTGGAAAGACTGGACAAGCCGCCCTGACCAGACTTTCGGAGATAGCCTCAGACGGAGATTGGGGCTCAAGAGCCAATGCAATAAGGAGTATGGGAAATATTGGCTCTCCCGCATTAGAGCATGTCAGAAAGCATATTGACGATGACGCACCCGTGATTAGAAGATCTTGTGCTATCGCCCTTGGCAGATGCGGGGAAGGCGCATTAGATAGCTTGAAGACTTTATTAAAAGACAGGGAGGAGGTAGTCAGGCATGAGGCAATTACTTCTCTTGCAAAACTGGGCAAGGCAGGTATCGGAGAGCTTCAGGTATTTAATGAAACCGCAGACGTTGAGACAAAGGAGTTTATAGTCAGTGCATTAGAGGCGGGTGGAGACGATGCTCAGACTCTTTTAGCCAGGATTGGAAAGGAGGGTGATCTTGAGATGAGGCGCGGTGCTGCCAGGGTTGCAGGGAGAATCGCTGTGAAAAAGCAGTGGATGTTCAATGAGATGATTAGAGAGAAAAATCCCTTGTTTGCCACTCCGTTCTTTTACACGGCCTCAAAAAGGAGGGTGTCATACACTGACATCGCAAATAAACTTTGTGAAGCCTATCCCGACGACTTCATAGGGATAATGGGAATAGGAAGCCTTGAAAAAGGCTATATGAACTATGGAAGCGACGGAGACATAGGATTCATAAGCAGAGGGCGCAAGGGAGAGGACAAGCTTATAGAGATGGCCAATAAAAAAAGGATACAACCGCTTGATATTGATCATATAGATCCTGACAATATGGACCCGCTTAGGATGGGCGTTATTTTCAGGGACATGTTTTTTGGTGATGAGGACAAGCTTCATCAATTGAGAAAACAACTTCTTGGAAAAATGGATGACGACCAGTGGGAGAGGATTAGGATAACTATGATGGGACAAAGCCAGGATTTAAAGAAGATGAAGAGATATGGGTTCACAGACGATGAATTAGACCTAATAAAATCCGCGAGAGAAGTCCTGTACACACCACCAACACTGCAGGAAATGAGAAGACAATATCAGGGGGAGACACCATCGAGGTTGAGATCTGAGCACACCATCGACTTCTTCAAAAAATCCACTCCCTTAGACCCTCGCCTAACAGCTTAGGACGACGAACTCGGTCTAAACGAGGAAAACAAAAAGTAATTAGTA
>CAYREE010000144.1:0-5471 GCA_964423225.1 uncultured archaeon
ATTATCTCAGACATTTTTTTATAAAAATTGATTCACATTATCTTGTATGCATGGAAGACTAGGAGTTTATGCTATTGTATTCCTACTTATTCTAAGTGGGTGTATCGATAATTCACAGAAAATGGATGTCGATAAGTCTGGAAAATGAGGTTAGTAACATCTGACCAAGACCTTGATAACGTACGGTCCTGGGGATTCTACAAGGCAAATCTATTATTGAATTAATGTCATTTAGAGTCACAAGATATCATGGATAGTTGTAAATAACCTGTATTCCTGTAATAATTAATATGGGAAAGAGATTTTTTTTATTGGTTGGAGTAATATTCCTGGTCTTCTTATTTGTTGCTGTTATCATGAACCGTGCAAATTATGAGCGAAAAACATTAGATCCAGAAGTTCCGATAAAATCAGCATCTAATGTCAGTTTTGAACGTATAACTGTCATTGGAAATCCATCAGAGATTGGCATGTTTGATCCAGATATTGAATACAATAAAAATGGTTCTATCGGATACATGGTCTATTCCGCACTATTACATTCAGATTATATCCAACTTGGTATTGACTCTACATATCTGGCAAAAACAACCGATAATGGAAAAACATGGACGTATGTTAAGCCTGTGAATTTGGGTACAAAGGGAGAAATATCATTTCAAGGTAAGAAAATAACTGGGGTATGGAAATATGAGGTACCCTCATTAATCTACGATGAGAACAATGTTGGTAAAGAGTGGAAACTCTTTACCCACAAGATCTTTTACCCTCGTGAATATAAGAAAAACTTTTTTTTATTCAGCTGGATATCCTACAAATATGCTAGTGATCCAGAAGGTGAATGGTCAGAAGAGATAGCTCTTTTTAGGACTAGTAATACACCACCACCACCATACAGAGATGACGTGATCTACAATATAGATGACTTATCTCATGAACTAGATGATAATGTAGCAGTATACACTGAACCTGGCTCAATAGTGTATGCTAATAAGTTGTATCTCACATTGACATCAGCAAAAAAACATGGAGTTGAGAAAACAATCCTGCTCGTATCAGAGGATGGTGCAAAATCCTGGGAATACGTAGCTACTCTACTAGATACAGATGATGCAAAAACATTTGGCTATGATCATTTTGATGCATCAAGCCTTGCAGAAGAAGAGGATAGAATATTTCTAACAGCATCACCCGGCGATAAAAGAGGGAAAGTAACATATGGTGGCGGCATCTATATCTTTGAATTTGAAGATCTCACAACTGGAAAACTAAAAAGGGATCCAAATGGTAAATTGATTGTGATAAAGGCCATACCCCGGCAGAATCTTCCAGGTAATGCTGGAGGAGGCCAGGCCACATATCATAAACACAACCTCCATGGTGGAATAATAGTGCCCAAGGGTAACACAAACCTAATGCCAACAGTCCTCCAACTATACAATACAAACGAGAGATTAACAGACTGATTGCTATTTTATGCGATTATAACAATGGGTTTAAGTACTCTTGTGTTAATATGTATCCTTATTATGGGTTCATTCAAGAAGAAAGGAACTGGTCGGAAAGGCAGAAAGAGAAAGGATACAAAGAAAAGCAGTTTTAAAAAAGGTAGTGATGGAAAAAGTGGTTATGGTCGGAGAAGTGCTGGTACTGGTAGGGGAAGATCAAGGGTTGACAGTTCTGAACGTAAACCCTCTGGTGGTTTAGAAAAGCGTTCAAGGACTGGGTATAATGGACGTCCGAGAAGGGCTATGGATGTTGACGCAATATGTGATAATTGTGGCAAAGATACAACGGTTCCATTTAAGCCTACAGCAGGAAAACCAGTCTATTGTAGTGACTGCTACAAGGTTAAAGACCGTTCAAAACCTTCAGGTAAATCAGATTCTAATGTAAGAGAACTTGCGATTATCAATAGGAAGCTTGACAAGATAATGAAGGCATTAAAAATCAAATAATTCCAATATTTCAATCTATAACAAATGAGTTCTAAGACCATCTGTCAAGGAACGGGTTTGGTCCTGCTCCTCCCTTCATTGGAACGCATCTTCCTGTCGTTGATGGTTTAAGGCCTCTGTCACATGTGTTGTTAGGGCATATCCTCTGGTTTATTCCACCGCATATAATCGGTTCAGGGATTGTTGATGTGGTTGTAGTTGATGTGGTCGTTGATGTCATCATCGTCGTAGTCGTCCACAAGGTTGTTGTGGATGAAGAAGTGGATGTTGTAGTCGATGTTGTCGTTGTACTAGATGTCGTGGTTGTCGCACCTTCCCGTGTGTAGTAAACATATCCGACTGTTGATAAGCCCACAAGGAGAAGCATCATACTGAAAGTTAAAACCACGAGTATAAACTTATATCTAGTACCCTTTTTTCCCTTTCCATCAAGTCGACCCATCGTCTACGTTCTCCCACTATATACTATTTCATATAGTTTATCCTCGTTTTCTGCCACTTCTTCGAGGTTTGCAAGATCATATGATTTAAAGTGGTGTTTTTGAAAACCGTTTGATACCTGTAGGATGTATGCTCCGTCTTGTTTGAGATGGTATATCGTGTATCTCATGTCTGTTTCGCTTTTAGGCATCGTTAACATCCCTTTTAATCTTATGTAGTTTAACTTACCATGCTTGACTATCTTGGAGAATTTTTGCGTGAAAATGTTAACTATATCCTCATCTGTATAATGCACATATGATATGTCGTATTTTTTAATATGTTTTAAGGATTTTATTATCTTGATTTCACCACCTTTCAATAGTTTTAAAAATGCGGGCGGTCCTGATTGAGTGCACATATACCCTCTTATTTGAAGTCTATCGTCTTTTTTGAATCTGTTGATGTTTTCACCTAGTAAAAGCAGCACAAAACGGCCTTTATCGTTTTCAAGCCATATTGACTGAAATGAGTTGGTTGATTTTCTCCCTTCAAGACGGACTCTTAATACTGATGCTTCAAGTTCATTGGGTTTACTAAGAGTTTTTGAAGCATCCAACGGATTTTTTTCATGTTCCAAAACCATGTTTAGGAGTTCTTTTCCATATAATTCAATCTTTTTCGGACCCACTCCTTTGATAGAATATAGTTTAGATTCGTCTGATGGTTTTTTGGATGCTATTTCAACTAATGTTTTGTTTTGTAACACTTTATAAGATTCGAAGTTATTCTTCCTTGCGATAACCTGTCTCCATAACCTCAGTTTTTCATATAGTATTTCGTCCACTTCAGCAATCTTATTCTTATTGATTCTGTATGTATATCTGTTTCCATTAAATCGGATCTGTTATTTCCAATGCTTGATCTACCCATTCAAGAGTTTTATATCTAAAGAGTTCTTATTCGAGAATGGGATGATTTGAGGTTTAATCCTAGTATCATAGGTTCTCTAACCTGGTTGATTATAGTTAAGAGCCATAAAATAAACCCTCCTATGCTTGACTCCACTATATGGGATATGCCATTTAACCTTCTAGGTGTTACTGTTTTAGCTGTTTTAATGACTAAGATAGCAGAATCATTAAACATAAAAATCAAGTGGGTAAAGTAGTAAGGAACACTGGGAATCAATAATATTTTATCCGTAAACTACACTCACTTTCATACAGGGTTCGTCGAATGATCCGACATCTCCACTCTTCTTTAAAACATGAGTGTATGCTTCACTAAGCTTTGCATGATGATTCGAGTCAAGATAACTTGCAATATCCATGCCAATCTTATTTCCCTTGGCCTGGTCTGGTGGCCGCCATGTAGGAGCGTTTGCCCACTGGCTTTTCCCATGATTATACTTTGCATTAGAATTCTTTACCCCCTTATTATTGCCTGTTAACCCGTGATAATAGCCCCCAATAAAACCTAGACCCATGTTTACAGTACCCTTTATATATCCTCCAGCAACCTGCATATAATCTCCCCAATCTCCATTGATCTTTTTCATTGTCCACGCAGTCCCCATCCCACGGTTAATGCCTGCACGGACGATAGCATAAGTATGGCTTATGTCAATCCTTCCATTACTCCCATTCATGTATTTTGGCGGTTTACAATCGTCCAATCCCACACTATCATATTCTTTATTGTCTTTTCCTGACTTGAATAAACCAACTTCGAAAAACTTATAACTTCCGATCTGGAAGGGTACTTGTAGGTTACTGTCGACTGGATAATATTCGATGTGAAGCTTTGTCACAATTTCCTGCCAAGTCATATCTGGATTATCTGCCTCGACCTTTTTTATGAACATGATCAACTCGTCTGTATTAACTGGTGACGGGTGTTTTCCCTTGCTTTTCTTGCATGAGCCCGCATATAGGTCCTCATACCTGTCTGTAGCATCTAAGACAACATTTACTTTTCCTTTCAAAGAGCCTTTTTGCTTGCCGGTACCAATACTGATGTCGCTTAATGCATTTATGCTGCTTGAATGGTATAATGGGCCTGAAAACGTCCCTGAAAACCTGTATCTGCACCCCCTCTCATTATTTGCACTGCCTGTGGCATCTGCGAGCAAGTCGCTTCTTTCAGATGCATACCCCCAACGCAATGCACTTCCATGGCCTGATACCGACAAGTTTTCGATATCTCCAGCTTTTGTTAGAATGCCTCTAATTGTGGCACTTGCACCAACATCATATGTTCCATCATCACAACCGAGGCCCATAGGAATCCTGAAGCTTCCGTCGTTATTAACGTTAATATGTTCGATAACCTCTGTTTTAGTGTAATCACAGTCCTCTTGAAATGCAATGTCTCCAGATAACTGGATTGTATATGTGCCGTTTAATGACGTGGCAGAGGATGCACAGGCTAAAAAAATGAAGATAATTATAATATATCCTAATCTCTCAATCATAATGTTTAATTAAATATCATTTAAACTAATTATCTTATTCAAAAACCTGGATTAAAGAGTGTGGATTTGGATGGTAAGATTGTTGATACTTTTCACGGCATTGGTTTTTCTTTGTGGATGCATATTCGAGGATCCACTGACCCAGGAAGCGATAGATAAAAAAGATCCGAACCTCTGTCTTGCCCACAAGAATGCCAAGGCCGAGGATGAGTGTTACTGGAAAGTTGCCAAAGTAGTGAAGGATGAGAAAGTCTGTAGTGAAAAACTTGATCATAATGAATTCTATAGAAACCTATGTTATCGTGACGTAGCGGTTGAAAAGGATGATTGGGGGATGTGTGATAAGATCGTTGATAATGCTGAAAATAAGGCAACGTGCAGGTGGCAGATTGCGAAAGGCCGGGGGGACGAGAAGTTATGCGAATTGATAGGCAAGGAAGATACTAAAGGATACTGTTACCGGGATATTGCAGAAAAGAAGAATGATCCTGAATTATGCAAGAAGGTTAAGGGAAGCTCTCAGAGATACTGTTTAGAGAAAATTGCAGTGCAAACGAACTCAACAAACATTTGCAAGGAGATAACCGATGAAAATAGTATGAACTACTGTCTAGAAC
>CAYREE010000145.1:0-5429 GCA_964423225.1 uncultured archaeon
TTTTCAGGGTCTCGACTTGATCCCCTACATTCATCAATGTCTGCATCTCGTTTATGCATGATGTGACTCCACTCATCACATCCAATTCACTGTATAATTGTTTTGCATCAGTAAGGCATTCAAGTGCCATCTCGATATTGTTATTAGCCTTGTATAACAAGGCTTTCTGATACAAGTCATCGGCCCTCATCCTTTTTGCGTATTCCTGAGTCTCGTAATAGTGGACGTTTTTTCCAGCTCCGGCTATGACATCTGCATAACCGTTGCCATCCATGTCTATCGCATACACATATAGTACTGATAGTAGGTATGGGCTCTTCCACTTTAGTTCTCCGCTTCCATCGAAAATATATGCTCTGTCAGATCCTGCTATGATTTCTGGAACGCCATTATTGTCTATGTCTCCGCTTGTTATCGAATATACTCTGGATCCTGTGAATCCTATCCAAGAGTTGTTGCCCTTAGAGTCTAAGACAATTACATCGCCTGTAGCGAGGGCTATCTCTTTTAATCCGTCATCGTTTATATCTGCGATAACTCCTTTTTCGACTATGTCATTGTGATAATAATCCCATAATTGCACGCCATTCTCGTTGACAGCATATATGTATGAATTAGATGCTATTATCACCTCTTTTTTCCCGTCTCCATCTAGATCATCTGATCCGATCCATGTCACACTACTATCTGTATGGAAATCCCATAATGGTGTGCCGTCTCCACTGAAGACCATGACTTTTGAGGGGAGATCAAGGCTTGTCTTGCAAGTTGCTCCTATCGTCGACTTGGATCTGTAGAGAAATCCAATAATTACTTCGCTTTTCCCATCCCCGTCCAAGTCGCTTACTTCTAGTGCTGCTGGAAGATCATAGTTTTTTACAGTATATCTCCAGAGTCGATCTCCAGTTGAGTTGACAGCATAGACTACTGAGTTCTTACATTCCTGTTTGTTGTAAGTTGATATTACAACTTCATTAACATCATCTGCATCCAGGTCACCTTCTTTAATGGCTTGAACATGGTTGCTCATTCCTGAGGGCATTGATGTGGAATACTTCCATAATTCACTACTATTTCCGGAGACTGCGATTGCATGCCTTCCATAACCTGCTATAAATTCGTTGGTTCCATCCTTTTCCAGATCTACAGAATAAATTTCAAATACGTATCCTGTCATCCTGTATGGCTTATCCCAGTGCTCTTTGCCTTTATTGTCTAGGGCATATACAGCACCTTCCTGTGATGTTGCCACTGTTATCTCAAAGTTTCCATCACCGTTTAGATCAAGGACTTCTAATCCGCTTATTATCTCTTTGGTTGTGTAATTCCATATTGAAGACATGTATTCGTCTGTATCTGCCTGCACGGTCCCGGATAGTATCACTAGTAGAATGAGTATGACATACTTCATGACATATATTATTATGTGATGAATATTTATAGATGGTTCTTGGAAAATCAGAAATTTTAAGTCTTGTAAAGGAGAAAAACCTATTGGAGAATTTTTCCGAGAAGAGTCTGGGTGGTGCAGGTTATGACTTACGAGTGGATAGGATCTACAAGTTGAAGTCAGATAGTTTTCTTGGAGTTGATGATCGTAAGACGCCCGAGGTCGAGGAAGTAGAATTCGATAATTTTTCTCTTAGGCCTGGCGAGTATGTTTTGGTGGAGACTCTCGAGAAGGTTAATATGCCTTCTGATATCGCTGCCAGGGTTTTGAATCGTTCGACATTATTCAGGTGTGGTTGCGCTCTTTTTAACGCTCTTGTAGATCCTGGTTTTAAAGGCACTTTGACTTTTGGGTTGAAGAATCTTTCGGAACATGAATTTAAGCTGGAGCGTCATGCAAGGATTGCACAGATTGTTTTTGAAAAAGTCGTGGGTGAGACCTCGGATTATGAGGGGAAGTATCAGGGTGGAAAGGTTGTCTGAAACATGGATGCGGAAACTCTTGTGTGTTTGATAAAGGATTTTGTCTTGCATGACAAGTCAAACATGATTCCTGGTTTTGAGGGTGAACCTTTTTTCGATGAACCATTGGTCCGTTTTGCTGATATACTGGATCCGTTATTTAACGAATTCAAACAGATCATATATGCTGAACATCTTACGCCTCTCGAGTGGCTTGAATTGTCATTTCCTGGAGAAAAATTTGCTGAGGGGACTGTGATATCCTATATCTTGCCTATCTCTGAGAAGACGAGGGCAAGTAATAGGGGTCAGAAGAAGTATCCGTCTTTGCGGTGGGCGTTTACGAGAAATGATGGCGAGAAATTCAACAATAAGCTCAGGGATCATATAGTCAAAGTCCTCACTGACCACGGTTTCAAGGCGGTCGCACCTCTTAGAACCGATTTTTTTACGAGGGTCATAGATGCGAAGGTTGGGATTGCCTCGAACTGGTCTGAACGGCATGCAGCATATGCCGCAGGTCATGGCACATTTGGTTTAAACGACGGATTCATAACTGAAAAAGGCATTGCTATGAGATGTGGTAATGTGATAACTAACTTGAAGATCAAACCGTCTACTAGAAAATATAAGAGCCATCTGGAAAACTGTTTATTTTACAGGAATGGTTCGTGTGGTAAATGTGTTAAACGTTGTCCTGAAAAGGCTATTGATGATGGTGGTCATAATAAGCTTCATTGCATGTATTATTTGAGACGGGTTGTTGCCCCAAAGTTCGTTCATAAAGGTATTACTACTCCTGGCTGTGGTTTATGTCAGACTGGAGTGCCTTGTGAGGATAAGATACCTGGGTTATAATTCATATCTTTTCAGCCCAGACTCTGTCGTCCTTGAAGTTTAGTTTGAATGGCGGAGTCATCCGTCCTAGTTCTGGGCCGTGGTCGTCTCTTCCCACCCAGCCTATTCCATAGATTTTACCGTCGGTTCCGACGACTGATTTTCCACCGTAGAATATTCCGTGATCATCCATTACGAATCCGTTGTCATTACATGGTTTGTATTCTCCACGTAAACTGTCGCTTACATAGCAGTGTAGTCCATCGTGTCTTCCTGATTGGGTTGCCCAATCTGGATGATAATTGTTGCTGTGTGTGGAAAATAATAGATATACTTTCCCGTCTTGTCTGTGGATTTTCGTTTCTTCTATCTCGTCGTATCTATGGGGTGTGAATATCGGGGATTCTTGCCTCCATAATAATCCGTCATTGCTTGTTGCAAGTGCAACGCATCCGTTATATAATGCAGGCAGGTTTCTATCTCTTGCACTTATTGTCGCGCATAGCATTCCAGTTTCTTCGTCAAGGAACATGTATGGGTCTCTGAATGATGGTGGTTTTGATAAGTGGTTTCTGTGGGGATCAGTGGAGTAATATCTCTCATCTGGAGTCATTACTGGATTTCCCTGGTATTTCTCCCAGTTTATCAGGTCTTCAGATGTTGCAACGCCTATCTTTTGCTCCCAGAAGTTTTCAGGTCTTCTGCCAGTATATAGCATGATGTATCTTCCGTCATGTTCTTTTATTGTGCCGTCCCATATGGAGAGGCTGTCCCATTCACCTGGTGCACCTGGTTTAAGCGCAACAGGTTGCTCTTCCCAGGTCCGTAGATCGTCTGAGACTGCATGTCCTATCTCAACATTTGCATGATGTCTTTCTTTGTATGGTCTACTCCTGTCGGCTTGTAGGTAGAATGCATGGTATCTTCCATTAGCGACTGGGAACCATGGGTCCCATAGATACTTGCTTTCTGGTGCATAGAATTTGTCTAGGTCTCTTGTTATTGCTTCAAGGGAGAAATCTGGGGCTGATGTTCCTGGGCTTTTTACTGGCATCTTCTCTGGGCCCTCCTACCATTTGAGGGATTGAAACTCTCGTCTCTTCTTTCGCTAATCATTAGTGTATCTAAGGAAGTTGAGTGTAATAAATCCTGTTTAATCAAGGTGTGTTAAAGCTCGTTTAACAACCGTCCATTGCTGATCATCTTCTGCCCTGCTTGCTAGAATATTTAGTCGTTGTCGATCGAAGAATGATACATTATCTTGATTTGTCAGATGTGGTGAGATGTCATTTAGCCTACCTGATTCTTGAATTGTCCTAATAGGTCCTATTGCGGCTGGATCATCATCTAATATGGTACAAACGGCTGGGGATAATAGTGTCTGCCTGTCTTGTGGAACGTTGAGCATTATTAATAATGTAGAAGCGCTTCCTTTTGCCTGTGATTCCATCCTTTCTGCTCTGGGCAGTATTTCACCTTCAGCAAGCACGTCTCTGAATGCATTGTCTGATTGGCAATATGTATTGATAAATTCGGTTTGATATGGTTTTCTCTCGATCCTTCCAACAACTCGACTAAGTCTTAGATCTGATGCATCTTTGAGTGTCTGCATCTGTCCATCATCAGGAAATGTTTGATTGGGTACTGGGTAGAATCCCTTTAATCCTTCTGGATGAAGCATTGCACACGCCAATACTTCCCTTCCCTCAGGTGTTGCAGGTGTTAGGTACTTTCTCGCATCTTCTCTACCTATTGCCAGAGTCATTGCTCTTGCAATATTTTCATCCATTCTATCAAGATGCCTAGTATAATCTGGTGATAGAAATCCTTCAAATAGTGGATAATTCTCTGGTACTCCTCCTTCTAAAGCACCTCGTGCATATTCGACTATATATGGTTTACCAGCATTTGCTTCTAGCACGCCCATAAACCTGTCTGGATATTCTAGGGTTGGACCTTCCTTCCCCTTACCAATATAGTCTCCAGCCACCATCAGCCTACAAGGCCATTCTGGCACAATCCTTGGATCAGGCATCCTTAGTTTTACCGAATCCCATAGTACTTCTACAAGATCTGGGTTTGAGGTATGTAGTCGTTTTAATCGTTCTGTGAAAGCTGGTAATCCTCTTTGGTATTTTAGGTTTTCCATATGGTAGATCCGTGTTTTCTCACCTTCTTCCATATTTACTCTATGTTTTGATGTTTCTTCTGTTACCGGGGTAAATTGTGTGGGATTCTCATCTATCATACAATGACAGATATTGAATAATCCAAGCATCTGCGCTCCAGCCCCCCATATTCCTATATCTTTTTCATGTGTGAATATCCTGCCTGATTGGGTGCATAATTCATCTAGTTGTGCTGGAAAATCAGGGCTTTTTACATCTACCTTCTCCATAGCCTTGAACATTCCGTTAAATACATGATTTCTCTCTTTCCATTTTCCGAACTCTGTTGAAACTCCGTCTATCGCTCTTATCATGTCCATGGCAGAATTTGAGGATTCATTAGCACCTCTGGTAAACCAATCATTTAGGACTTGTCTTTCATCGTCATTCCATTCATCCCATCTCTCAACGACTTCTTGTCTTGCAGCCAGGAAGCCCTCAGGTTTTATTCGTTCAAAGGATCCTGGTTTGATGAATTCGTCTGGATCAACTCGTGCCATCTGGGTTTCATTC
>CAYREE010000146.1:0-5384 GCA_964423225.1 uncultured archaeon
GACAGGATATTGAAGACTTGTTTAGTCGACAGAAGATCCCTTCTGATCTTGAGTAGAAGATTTTATAACTGCTGCCCAAAACTCCTCCTTCACACTGTAATACAATAATGTTGACGGGATGAGTATGATTATTGCGATAATCCAGATCACGGGAAGTGATATCTGATAATCAGATATTGTCGGGAATAAACCAGACAATATTAGAAGAAATGAAATGAATATACCAAGAATACTCAGCTTGAATTTCCCACACTGGGGAATGTCATGACATTTCATTCCTGGGTCTGATCGTCTTCATCACCATCCGACTTCTTAACAGGCTGGGTTTCCCTACTTAACACTCCATCCAATGGCGGTTTATTTACCGGAGGATTCGCTGGAACTTCAGGTTGAATCGGAGGCTGCACTGGAGGAGTTCTCTGAACAGGCTGCGAAGGAGACTGCTGGACAGGGGGTTGTGGAGGAGTCCTCTGAACAGGCTGCTGAGGAGGAACACTTTGAACCGGCCTCATAGCCGCACGTTGATCTTGGATTGGGGGTTGTCGTGGAGGATCTGGGGGTCTTGGAGCATTATTATGAGGAGTGGAATCCTTTGGTGTGAGTGATCTTGGATCTTGTCTTGGAGGCTCTCTCGGATAATCGTCTCGCATATCAGCTAAATGCTCGGTCATCTTCTTTAGATAGGGTGCTTCAGTGTATTCCCGGATATATTCGCTAATCATATTCTGGATGTCCTCTGGTTCCCTTACACCCCAAAGGCCATACATACTTCTTACTCTTGGTGTTTGAACTGTCCGACCACCAGTAACTGCACCACCATACATGCCGCCTGCACCAGATCTTCCTGCACCAATAGTCATCATGGCAATATCTGATCCCATTCCAAGACCGCTTGCAGTAACCGGGATTATTGTGCCGAAATTAAAGAGTCTAGCAATCAATGACTGGTCTAATACTAAGTTATTGATCTTGTCATATCCAAGTTCATTTTTCTTATGATCAATAAAACTGACTTCTGTCACGATCCGATAGTCTGTGACAAAGAATATATGGGATCGACGATACTTTTCCACAAGGATCATCCCTATAATCGAGAATATTATACCGAAAAAATAAGTTGTCTCGGCAGGAAGACCTAGTGCTAAAGCCAAGCCCATACTTACAACACCAACACCAAAGAGGATTGCAATCCATTTAAATGAGATCTTCATTACAGAAAAACCAATTGACACAGCCACTAATAAAGTTATCCATAGACAAACAGGTGAATACTCGGTTACAAATGTTGAAACCTCCCCTGCCTGTTCATGAATTGATGAAAACATGTCTTTCACATTCCCTGTTAGGAGGGAGTTATCCACTTCCCCCGAAGAACCAACGAATATTTCAAGAACATATCCCATTGGATTCCCTAAGAACTCAGAGATCTGCTCGCCAGTCACAATGAATAAAAGACTAATCAGTATCACATAAACCCACACGAAATACATGTCATAAAAAGACAATGGATGAGGATGTAAAACTTTTTTAAGCTTCTCATCTTTCATTAATCTAAGCTTTGGTTTTTCCTCAGAACTCCCTTTTTTCTTAATGAATGCACCGACAATATCATCTATAGCCTGATTGATAGAGAAAGACTGTTTACTCTCCTTGCGTGGAGGATTTGATTCCATGTTATTCATTTGTCTTTGATTTATTATATAATTATATATCAGTACTCATAAGCATCGTCACAGCCCAAAAGGCTCGGCATAGATTACTCATCACGTAAATAATTATTAGAAATACAGTTTATTATTCAAAATCCACTTTTAATTCTGGATACTTTCCAACGACCCCTTTAAACAACTCCTTGATTTCCTTTAGACGGTCATCTGTCTTAGCCTCAAAACGCAAGATAATTGCGGGTTGAGTGTTACTTGCCCTTACAAGGCCCCATCCATCACCAAATTGCACTCTAACTCCATCAACAGTTATAGTCTCGTATTTCCCCTTGAAGTGTTCGGTTATTTCATCAACTATCTTGAACTTCAGATCATCAGGACAATCAACTCTAATCTCTGGGGTAGAATAATATTTAGGTATTGTATCAACGAGCTCGCTTAACTTAGCCTCAGTCTTGGATAAAAGCTGAGCCATACGACAAGAAGCATAAATCCCATCATCATATCCGGGATAATCATCTGCAAAGAAGAAATGACCGCTCATCTCACCAGCAAGCTTAGCCTCCTCCTCCTTTATCTTCTTTTTGATAAAGGAATGGCCTGTCCGATACATTATCGGTTTCCCTCCGTTTGTAGATACGTCATCGATAACGCTTTGACTGCATTTAACTTCGAAGATGATTGGTGAACCAGGATGTTTCTTTAATATCTCCCTTGAGAAAAGGACGATTGCCTGATCGCCTCGGATGATTCCTCCCGCCTCAGTTGTAAATCCAGCCCGGTCAGAATCTCCATCATAACCGATACCAATATCTGCTTTCTCTGAACTCACCTTGTTGATAACATCGCGCATATTCTCATCTACTGTCGGATCTGCAGGATGATTTGGAAAATTACCATCAGGCTCGCTATATAACTCAACAACTTCACACCCCAACTCCCTAAATAATTTCGGTGCAACAAGACCAGCAGTACCGTTAGCAGAATCTAATACAACCTTAAGTTTCCGTTCTAACTTGATTCTTTCCTTGACGAATTTTAGATATTCAGGAACGATATCATACTTCTCATAAGATCCATTGCCTTCAGTAAACTCTCCTTTTACAACCTTTTCCCCTATCTCCCTTATCTCAGGTCCGTAAAGCGTCATACTCCCCCTGCATAGCTTCATCCCATTATATTCAGGAGGATTATGAGAACCGGTTATCATTATACCACCATCAAGACCTAGATGATGAATGCAAAAATATAATAAGGGTGTTGGAACAAGCCCTATATCGACAACATCTACTCCAGATGAAGTTAGTCCAGAGATGACCGCTTTTGCTAATGCAGGTGAGCTGACCCTTGAATCAAAACCAACAGCAAGTTTTCCTGGGACAGTAGAAGCAAAGACACGACCTATTTTTTCTGCGATATCATCTGTTAATTCTTCGCCATAGATTCCGCGTATGTCATAAGCCCGATAAATGTTCACGGCAAATCCCCTTTAAATACCCTTCCAGTTTTTGATTGCATCCTCATACGCTTCAGGAGTTCCAGTATCAAACCACTGTCCTGCAAAAGGGTATCCGAATAACTTCCCTTCATCTGCAAGTTTGGGGAATACGTCTTTCTCCATCATAGCCTTGCCCTTAGGTATATAGTCTATCACTTGAGGTTCCAGCATGTAAACACCAGCATTTATCAGTTGTGTAGCCTGCTCTTCTGTCTTGGGTTTTTCAACAAAGTCTAGAATTCGTTCTCCCTGAAGCCTTGCTACACCAAAAGCAGAAGTATCCTTCACCTGAGTTAATGCAATAGTTGCAAGACCCTTTGAATCAGAATGGAATCTGATGAAATCATGTAGGTCAAGATTACTTATAACATCTCCGTTAAACATGAGGAATGGATTTGATAGCATGTCTTCAGCCAAACGAAGTGGGCCCGCAGTACCAAGCTCCTTATCCTCTTCGATATAAGTGATCTCAACTCCAAGATTAGATCCATCCCCAAAATGATCCTTTATCTTATCGCCCATATATCCAATAGAAAGGATTATGTCACGAACCTCATATTTACGGCATAACTCGATTAAATGCTGTATCAATGGTTTACCTTTCAGAGGAATCATAGGCTTTGGCATCTCATAGGTAAACGGCCTCATTCGAGTGCCTTTCCCACCAGCTAGGATGACTGCTTTAGTTATCTTTTTGGCGCTTATTGCCTTTGCCAATACTATCTCTATGGCATGGGATCTGTTCCGTATGGTTATCCCGTCTACCATCTCATCAAGGTTCTTCATGATATCTTCTCTAAGCGTTATCGTTAGTCGTTCTCTGTTTAAATCAGCTACCATATTATCACATGTAAGCAAAGATGCTATAATATATGAATATAGTTGTTATAAAAGGAATGCATCCCAGATTATATTCTTCGGTGAAAAGATGGAAAAATATGTCAAACCTTGGATAGCTTGCTTAGACGTGTATAAGCCGGGCAAGACCATAGAGGGAAAGATCAAGCTCTCAAGCAATGAGAACAATTATGGACCAAGTCCAATGGTAGTCTCAGCCCTAAAAGACTGGGCTCCTAAAGTCAATATGTACCCATACCTCTTTAATGAAGTCAACGAGGCGATAGCGGAATTCTGTGGGGTAAAGCCTGAAAATATCGTATGTGGAAACGGTAGCGACGAGATAATAGACTTTATAGCCAAGATATTCAAGGGGCCTTTCGCAGGATTCTATCCATCATTCAGCGAATATGTTTTATGTTCTAAGGCAAATGGTGAAGAGTATGTTGACAGCATTCTTGATGAGGGATTCGTATTCGATGCTGATAGGTTCATAGAGGATACAAAGTCTGCGAATATCATTTTCTTGTGTAATCCAAACAATCCTACAGGAGGCGTATTAGAGAGGAAGGATATCATCAAGGTATTGGATACTGGGAAGATCACGATAGTGGATGAAGCTTATGCTGAGTTCACAGGAGAAACAGTTGTTGATCTGATCGAGGATTATGAAAACCTCATAGTACTTAGAACCTTTGCAAAATCATTTGGTATTGCAGGACTACGAGTAGGCTATTCTATAGCATGTGAAAAGATGACTGAAATACTTGGAAAAGTCCGTCCACCATTTAATGTGAATCTGTTCGCCCAGGTTGCGGCTTTAGCGGCATTAGATGATCAGGATTATATGAGAAAGACAGTTGATGTAATCAAAAAAGACCGGGATAAATTATCCAAGGCGTTGGATAAAAAGTACAATGCATTCCCATCAGAAGCAAACTTCGTGCTTGCCGATGTATCCCCCCAAATGGCTTCAGAAGCATATCAAGACCTGTTTAACGCCGGATTCATAGTCAGGGAATTCGGGAAGTTCAAGGGATTCAAAGGCGAATACATACGTGTTACTGTTGGAACTACACAAGAGAATAATGCATTCATAAAGGCATTGGAAGACATCTAATGCTTGACTATTTTTCCGTCAACTATCTTTATTGTTCTAGGCGCATTCTTGGCTATCTTCGGGTCGTGGGTTACAATCACAAGAGTCTTATCCTCTTCCTTGTTAAGCTTCTTAAGCAAATCCATTATCGTATTGCCAGTCTTCTGGTCAAGGTTTCCAGTAGGCTCGTCTGCAAGGATTATCTGCGGATCATTTGCCAAACTTCTTGCCACCGCCACCCTCTGAGCCTGCCCACCGGAAAGCTCGGACGGCCTGTTCCCACCCT